>JAJFTP010000058.1 GCA_021372895.1 Synergistaceae bacterium | reverse complement strand
CCAAAGTAGTGAGCGTGATCATCCCTAAAAAACTGGCCGGAGATATCCGTGCCATCAAGGTGGTGTGCTAGCCATGACAGAAAAAGCAAACATTATCTGCCGCTGCGAGGAAATAGAGATAGACGAGATCCGCGAGTGGATCAGCCGCGGCTACGATACTTTCGATGAACTCAAAAGAGAGCTCCGCGTCGGGATGGGACCGTGCCAGGGAAGAGGGTGCCGCGACATAATACTTCGCGAACTATCTAAGGCTACCGGCAAACCTATAGCAGAACTTTTACCCGGAGTTATCAGGCCTCCGGTAAAACCGATAAAAGCCAGACTTCTGGCCGAGAATGATCAGGAGGCAGAATAACATGACGATAAAGACTGCTGATGTAATTATCGTAGGTGGGGGCGTACATGGGGCGTCTACCGCATACCAGCTTGCAAAAGCAGGTATAAATGTAGTGCTTTTTGAAAAGGAATATCTTGGATCAGGTGGTTCAGGCCGTAGTGCTGCGGGCCTTCGTCAGCATTTTGGGACAGAAACGAACCTTCTCATGGCGAAATACAACCTGCAGGTATTTCCGACACTTGAGCAGGAACTTGATACGGGCATGGATCTCGAGTTTACGCAGTGGGGTTATATGTGGGTCGCATACACGGAAGAATGTCTGGATCAGCTAAAGAAGAACGTGGCGCTGCAGAAAAGTCTGGATATACCGTCGGTTATTATGGATACCGACGAGATCAATGCACGCTGGCCCTATCTCTGCCTTGACGGTATTATCGGGGCAGCCTTCTGCGGGGAAGACGGACATATCAACCCTCAGACACTGACTCTGTCCTACGGCCACGCTGCACGCCGATATGGTGCGGTTGTCAAAACATATTGTCCGGTCACCAAGCTTCTGGCCGAGAACGGAAGGATAAAGGGAGTGGTGACAGAGAACGGAGAGGAGTGGCATGCACCGAAGATCCTTCTTTCCGCAGGTCCTTGGTCTACTCCCCTTGCCGCAACTGTGGGTGTCGAACTCCCCGTTTATCCTGAGCGTCATAACCTGCTCATCACGGAGCCTGTCGAGCCTTTTGACTGCCCGATGGTTCTATGCCTTGACGATGGAGCATATTTCAAACAGTGTCCGAACGGTACCTTTATGTTCGGACGCGACGACCAGGATGAACCGCATACAACAGAGACGGCAAACAGCGCGAAGTTTCTCGAAGGGGTTACAAAAAGCGTTCTCAAGAGGATACCGGTCCTCAGCGGCGTCAGAGTTGTACGCCAATGGTCAGGTCCTTATGATAATACGCCGGATCACAACGCCATCATAGACTGGACTCCTGTGGAGGGACTCCTGGTAAACTGCGGCTGGAGCGGGCACGGACTTCAGTTTGGACCATCGGGCGGACGCGTCTGCAAAGAACTCCTTATGGGAGAGGACCCGTTTGTCGATCTTCACCGTTTCCGCCTTTCGAGGTTTGAAGAGAACGATCTTTTCTTTGAGCCTGCGTTCATCTGATACATACTGAAGATAATCAGAGACAGAGAGGGTGATATATCTGGGATCTTCTCTGTCTCCGGACATAAATGGATCAGTGGTTCCTGTCTGAACTTGACATTTGTGTGTAATCTGGTATAAGGCTTGTTATGAGAGAGAAAATGATGCTTAAATGCAAACGGACATCCATTAGTAATATTTATACAGTGTTGTTTGTCATAGCAGTGCTTCTGACTACGGTATCCTGTGCCTGTCCAGCGGTCCGTTTTGGTGTATCGGCTGGTTTTAAGCAGGATACCTACCCGTCTTCTGTCTTTTATCTTGATGATCCACAGCATCCGGTCGGCATATTTGAGTCAGTAACAGACAGCATTCCACCTGAGGCGGAGGGTAAAGATATACCCGCCGTTGTCCGTGAATATGAACAAATCATGGATTACTCAGGAATACTCGCACAAAGAATAAGACCGAAGGCGTCGCGATTTGTTTCTGAACAGATGTCTGCTTTGCCGTGTCCGCGTCTTTTAACATTGGAGACCGTCGGAGAATCTCTTTCAGATGGTCGGCATATCTCAAATCTTTCTTCAGCGATTTATGTCAAGGCTACACATAAACGAGAATAATCTTTCCATATCGTTTCTTTAACCTCATTATATAACTCTATATTTTTTAAAAGCTCGTAAAAGAGCCCTATATGTGCTGTCCGCTTGACTGTAGCCTAAACAGTCCGCTTCTGCTTTGCCTGATTGGAAATTTATTGCAGGCTGAAATAATGTTGTGTGTTTTTACATGTCCAAATTTTAGGGAGGTTGTCAGTATGCCGGTTAATGTCTCGATGAGTTCATTTTTCGCCGGACCAGTGGGAGCACTCGTCATGTCAATGATTGCAATGAGTATTGTATTTCTCGTGATTATAGGATTGATGTTTGTAATGATTGTCACACACAAAATAGCTGAAGCTGCAGAAAAAACTAAAGCAAAAAAAACGCCGTCGGCAGGAGGCAGGTAAAGTGGAACTGTATATTACAGCGCTTAAGGGTGTAATTGATCAGTCTGGATTTGTAGCTCTTACTCAGGGCAACCTTGTGATGCTGCTGGTTGCCCTTGCCCTTCTCTATCTGGCGATAGCAAAGGGTTTTGAACCTTTGCTTCTTCTGCCTATAGCATTTGGATGTCTTCTGGTAAACCTTCCTCTCTCAGGGATTGTTGACGAAGGCGGTTTCTTTTACTTCGTAAAATTTGGAATAGACCATGAGATATATCCGATTATCATCTTCATGGGAATAGGAGCCCTTACAGATTTTGGTCCCCTGCTTTCCAATCCCATCACCTTTCTGCTGGGTGCGGCAGCGCAGCTGGGGGTTTTTATTGCTGTGATAGGAGCTATGGTTATGGGTTTCACTATAAAAGAAGCTGCCGGAATAGGGATAATCGGCGGAGCAGATGGCCCCACTGCTATATACCTTTGTTCAAAACTTGCCAAGCATATACTTCCTGCTGTTGCTGTAGCGGCGTACAGCTATATGTCGCTTGTTCCGCTTATTCAGCCTCCTGTAATAAAGCTGCTGACTACAAAAAAAGACCGTTCTATAAAGATGGAGCAGCTTCGCCCTGTTTCACACAGAGAGAGAATACTTTTTTCGCTTGTATCTACGGTTGCCTGCGGACTTATACTTCCTCCGGCAGTTCCTCTCATAGGTATGCTGATGTTTGGAAACCTGCTGCGTGAATGTGGATGTACAGAACGTTTGAGCCAGGCTGCACAGAATGAGGTGCTGAACGCTACGACAATTTTCCTTGGAATATCAGTTGGTGCCACGATGAATGCAGACTCTTTTCTAAGGGTAGAGACGATAAAAATTATATGCCTTGGGCTTATTGCGTTTATAACAAGCACCGCAGGAGGGGTAATTTTAGGACAGGTTATGAAAGTCTGTACCAAGGGTAAAATCAATCCGGTTATTGGAGCGGCAGGCGTCTCTGCTGTGCCGATGGCGGCAAGGGTCTGCCAGAAGGTGGTTCAGAAGGAATTTCCAGGCTCGTATATCCTTATGCATGCTATGGGGCCCAATGTCGCCGGTGTTGTCGGGACAGCTGTAGCTGCCGGTGCGATGCTTACACTTCTGACTAAGTAGTAATCTAAAGAAGGTTTGGAAAGGGGAGTCCGAAATGCGGTTTTTCGAGACGGCTTTCTGGCTGCTATTATGTAACTTTCTGTGTCCTTTTATCAATTTACATGCAGACACGGAAATCCTGACGAGGTAGAACAACATTCTGGATTTGAGCGGATGAAATACGCGCCTTAGCGTCAGGACTGATATCTGCTATTTTATAAGATACTTCGTAGAATGGTGAAAGCTGAGTACCGCAAGAAAATCAGAAATAACTGTTTTAGTTTATCGATCTTACATATGGGGGCGGATTACGCAAATGCATTAAGTTCTTTGCGCCAGTCCGCCACTTTCTGATCTTACAGGTAAATGGTTATATTTTGATGCATATAGTTTAATGGGCTTGCAATATACGGTTGCTGCACGTATATTTAACTTAAGTGTTATTTGCCCTTTGGAGGGGAAAAGAATGCATGAAAAAGGGATAGAGGCATTTCTTGCAGTGGCCATGTCAAGGACGCTGAGTAAGGCAGCCGGGCTGCTGAACGTCACACAGTCAACTATCAGCTATAACCTCAGAGAACTTGAAACCGAGATGGGCATGATTCTTGTCGATCGCCAGAAGGGCATGAAATCAATACGCCTTACCCCGGCAGGAGAGAGCTTCCTGCCTCTTGCCCTTAAGTGGCAGGAAGTCAGCACGGAAATCTCCAATACAAGAACCCCCGGATCGGCCTATTCGCTTGCCATCGGTGGTTCAGAAAGTGTAAACTGCAGGCTTTTGCCTGATGTCTATCGAGATTTACTTGATCACACCCCGCCGGTATACCTCAGGATTTCGACCGACCCGTCCGATCAGATGTATCAGGCAGTTGAGAGCAGAGCAGTTGATGTTGCTATTGTACTCCATGAGGAGACGACCAAATATGTCCAGATGGAGCCATTTTATAGGGAAAGCCTTATAGTAGCCAGGATATTGGATGAAGGAGAGACGCCTGGTGGAGATATATGTCCTTCGTCGCTCATGCCTGAGCTGGAGTTCTACATAGAGTGGGGCAGCGGATATCGCCTCTGGCATGATCATATATGGGATCCTATGCGCTCTGTAAAGATGAGGCTCGATTCTGTCAATCTGGTTGCCGTAATTATGGTAAAGCCTGGACAGTGGTGTATGGTGCCGCGTACTGCAACTGAACATCTGAGTTTTTGGAATAAAAACATTGTATTCCAGGATATAGCTGAAACTCCGCCGGATCTTGTCTATTACAAGATTACCCACCGTCACCCAAAAGCCAGTGCGATCCCAGGGCTTATTATATTTGATGAAATTGCTAAAAAACATGGCTATGAAAAAATGTAGGAGGGGTTCTGTTGGATCTGGCACACTTTATTGATCACACGAACCTTAATCCGGACGCGAGAGAATATGACATTAGGAAGCTGTGCAGCGAGGCAGTTGATTGGGGATTTGCATCTGTATGCGTCAATCCGTGTTATGTGTCTCTTGCCGCTAAACTGCTCGCCGGTTCCGGAGCAAGAGTCTGCTGCGTCGTAGGGTTCCCTCTGGGTTCAAGCACTACGGAGTGCAAGGCATTTGAATCACGACTTGCAATGCAGAACGGAGCCATGGAAATAGACATGGTAATAAACTTATCATGGCTTAAGGATGGACTTTATGACAATGTGAAGGGAGATATTGCTGCGGTTGTGGGATCTGTTCCTGATTGTAAAGTCAAGGTCATTATAGAAACCTGCCTGCTGAATGAACATGAGAAATTAAAGGCATGCGGACTCATTAAAGAAGCAGGAGCCCATTTTGTAAAAACATCAACAGGTTTCTCGGCAGGAGGTGCCACAGTTGAAGATGTAACCTTGATACGGGCTGCTGTAGGATACGGGTTTGGTGTGAAGGCCTCAGGGGGGATAAGGGATTATGATGCGGCAAATGCAATGATCAGAGCAGGCGCAGACAGGCTTGGAACTT
This sequence comes from Synergistaceae bacterium, assembly GCA_021372895.1. Classification (NCBI taxonomy): domain Bacteria; kingdom Thermotogati; phylum Synergistota; class Synergistia; order Synergistales; family Synergistaceae; species Synergistaceae bacterium. Next base: position 8,194 of record JAJFTP010000058.1, on the reverse strand, counting down.
CACGGTCTGTATCTATTTGCAAGGATGCCAAATGCATTTAAGATAAAAACAGATCCTGATAAACATTGACTTTTTCTTGACAGATTTTATGTTATCAACGATTATTAGATACGGTGCGTTATTTTTTTTGTTTTTCAAATATGTAAAGGTTTTCATGAGGGGGAGGAATTATATTGAGTGAAACAGAATTAAATACAACGCCGATCCCGCAGGAGGCGAGTCAGGTAATAGATATAGAAGACCTCATGCGGAAGTATGATACAGAGGCCCGTTTCAGGGCGCTTACCGGCTGGCAGGGCAAACTGGTGATGATAATAGCAATAGCGATGTCATGTTTTCACTTTTATACGTCTGGGTTCGGTCTTCTTCTCGCGCAGAAACAGGGAGCTGTCCATCTGGCATTTACCCTTTGCCTGGTATTTCTTCTTTATCCTGCGACATCGAAACAGTCAAAAACTTCAGGGATCCCGTTCTATGATTTCATTCTTGCGGGGATCGGCATTGCTGCCGCAATGTATCTTGTGGTCTTCTTTAATGACCTTACAACGAGAGCAGGGCTGCCAACCCGGACAGACCTTATTATGGGGTTCCTGCTTATAGTATCTCTCCTTGAAGCGACGCGGAGGATCTCCAATCCAGTATTGCCGATCCTAGCCTGTATAGCGCTCCTGTACTGCTATTTCGGCCGCATGATGCCGGACATGATAGCTCATAGAGGGTTCTCTGTGGCGCGTATTGTCAACCATATGTACCTGGGCACGGAAGGGATTTTCGGGACACCGCTCGAAGTTTCATCAACATTTGTTTTTATGTTTATACTGTTCGGTTCTGTCCTTGAAAAGACGGGGCTTGGCAAGTTTATCATAGACCTCTCTATGGCGCTTGCGGGGTGGTCTACAGGTGGTCCCGCAAAGGTTGCAGTGGTAAGCTCCGGTCTTATGGGAACTGTCTCCGGCTCATCTGTTGCCAATGTCTGTACTACAGGCATGTTTACGATCCCGCTTATGAAAAGCGTCGGATATGAGCCGTACTTTGCAGGCGCCGTCGAAGCAGTTGCATCGACCGGCGGACAGATAATGCCCCCTGTAATGGGAGCAGGTGCGTTTATCATGGCACAGTTCCTCGGTGTTCCGTATATCCAGGTCGCGCTCGCTGCAGTTGTGCCTGCGCTTCTCTATTACTTTGCAGTTATGGTCCAGGTGCACTTTGAAGCTACACGCCTTGGACTCAAGGGCATTCCCTGGGCACAGCTTCCTCCGCTTTGGCCGCTCCTGAAATCCAAAGGATTCCTTCTGATACCGCTTATTGCGATCATTTACTTTCTGATTGCGGGTTACACGCCGCTCAGGGCCGCATTCAACGGTATCCTCGTCAGTTTTGTCCTTTCATGGATAAACAAGGAGACACGATTGACGCCCAAGCGCATACTTGAAGCGTTTGAAGCAGGAGCGCGCGGAGCAATAGGGGTCGCCTGCGCATGCGCCACTGTCGGAATGGTTGTAGGTATGGGCACGCTTACGGGACTTGCGCTGCGCATAGCAAATGCGATAGTCACACTTGCGGGCGGAAGCAAAATCCTTACTCTGTTCTTCACGATGATGGCAAGTATTATACTTGGCACAGGGCTCCCTACAACGGCTAACTTCATCGTCACCAGCACTATGGCGGCTCCGGCACTCTTCCAGCTCGGCGTTCCGCCAATGGCTGCGTATATGTTTGTCTTCTACTTTGGCATATCTGCTGACCTGACTCCACCGGTTGCTCTGGCGGCTTACGCAGGATCCGGGATAGCCGGATCAGACCCGATGAAAACGGGTGTTACTGCATTTAAACTTGCTCTTGCGGGATTTTTGATACCGTATGTTTACGTCTATAACCCGATGCTGCTGTTCATTGATGTACAGGCTATTCCAATGATACAGGCTATTTTTACTGCGTTAATGGGAGTTTTTCTGCTTGCAATGGCCACAATAGGATTCTTCAAGGCTCACATAGCATGGTATATGCGAATATTTGCTTTTGTCGGGGCTATTGGACTTTTGATCCCTGGAACCATGTCGGACCTCGGTGGGGTTGCGGTACTTGTGATTATTTATTTAATACAGACTGCTAAGTCGAAGAGGATGATCGCAGCAGGTATACCGCTGACAGTAGCTGCCAAAAGTGAAGCTGAAAAAGCTGCAAAGGATGCGGAAAACATAGTGCGATAAAGCAAAAACACTGATTTAAAGTTTATGTTTTATAGTAATATTTGAGCTATACGCGGGTCGACGGATCCGTTACCCGTGGTTCGGAACTATATAAAATCCAAGAGGAGGAATAAATAATGAAGAAAGTCGTCATCGTAACTATTGTAGCTATTCTCGCAGCACTCTCATTAACTGCCGTTGCATCAGCAGCAACGTATATGTCGGTTGCAACCGGCGGCACCACCGGTACCTACTATGCGGTAGGCGGAGCGCTTGCAAGCGCAGTTACCAAGGAAGGCAAGATCCAGTGCACAGCAGAGACAGGAAATGCATCTGTCGCAAATGTTAACCTTATTGCAACAAAAGGGATCGAAATTGCATTTGTACAGAATGATATCACTTACTGGGCAGTGAACGGACAACTTATGTTCGAGGGTAAGCCGATTAAGAACATCCGCGCCGTAGCTTCCCTCTATCCGGAGCATATCCAGGTTGTAACCGCTAAGGAGTCGGGCATTAATAAGATCAGTGACCTTAAGGGCAAGCGTGTCGGTGTCGGGGCGCCTGGTTCGGGTGTTGAAGGCGATGTTCAGGCAATTTTCAAGGTTGCCGGACTTACCTATGGAGATCTCAAGAAGGCTGACTTCCTTGATTTTGCAGCGACGGCAAGCCGCTTCAAGGACAACCAGATAGACGCCGGTTTTGTCGTTGCCGGTTATCCGACGGCAGCAATTATGGACCTTACAACAACGAAAGATGTCAATCTCCTCAGTTTTGACGCAGCATTCCTGAAGAAGCTCCATAAGGCATATCCGTTCTTTGTAGCCAGCAAGATCCCCGCAAAAACCTACAGGGGTATTGACAAGGATACAATGACACCGGCGGTCATGGCTATCCTTATCACCAACGACTCTGTTCCGGAAGAAGACATCTATAACTTCCTGACAGCAATGTTCAAGAATCTTGATGACATTGCGGCAGTTCATGCAAAGGGAAAAGAAATAACGCTGAAAGGCGCACTCAACGGTCTTACAGCCCCGCTTCATCCCGGCGCAGTGAAGTTTTACAAGGAGAAGGGGCTTATTAAGTAGAAAATTTTCCCCTTGATTCCTGAGGACAGCCAAATATCCAAAAAACAAGGTTTCGTCTTTAGACGAAACCCTGTTTTTTTGGGGGTATCATAGCTATGTTCTGCTGTGCGATAGAAAAATGGAAGAAAGCTTCTGTTATACTATAGTCAGTATGATCATAAAAGAGCAGAAGGTGGCCGGTAATGTTTGGATGGCTTTATTCAACGAAAGCATTTGCAGCGCTTGGAGCCAGAAACTTTCGCATCTTCATATTTGGCCAGACTGTCTCTCTTATAGGAACATGGATGCAGAGGCTTGCGATGAGTTGGCTTGTTCTGCGTCTGACAGGTTCTGCTGCCGGGCTTGGGCTTGTTGAGCTTTCAAATCAGGCGCCGATACTCGTAACCGGTTTTTTTGCAGGTTCCATCCTTGACCGGTATGACATGAAAAAGATTCTGATAGTGACTCAGTCGCTATGTATGGTTCAGGCACTTGCGCTTGCCTTTCTTGATTTTTCCGGCGTTATAAGGTACACACAAGTGCTGATGCTGAGTATCATGCTGGGTGTGATTGCTTCCATTGACATGCCGGCAAGGCAGTCATGCGTTCCGAGGATGCTCGATGATAAAAATCAGCTCAACAGCGCCCTTACAATAAATTCCGCAATTTTTAACTTAGCGCGTCTAATTGGGCCGGCACTTGCCGGTTTTGCGCTGCAGGCTGTTGGCGAGGCGACCTGTTTTCTCCTGAATGGCCTCTCTTTTATGACTGTCATTTACTCGCTTACGAAACTGAAAATAAAAAATATACCTGTCCCTGTGCGGCAGAACGGATGGACAAGTTTTAAGGAGGGGCTTGAGTATACAAGGAACTTTAAGGTCCTTGGCGGGATGTTGATGTTGTCCGCGGCGTTTTTCTTCCTGTCTAATCCATTTACCACTTTGCTCCCTTTTTTTGCAAGGAATATCTTTAATTCTGATGCATCGGCGCTGGGGCTCTTCCTTGGATCGGTTGGGCTGGGAGCGCTAATCGGCGTCATATATCAGGCCAGTTTTGTCCCGCTTGAGAAACTTCACAGGAGGGTTGCATTGAGTATGGCAGTATATGGGGTTGGCATTACTGCCTTCGCCTGTTCCCGCTCCATAAGTTTTTCATGTGCTTCGCTTACGTTGCTCGGTTTTGGCATGTCTACCGGGTCTGTCTGTTTTAATACCGTGATACAAAGTATCATAGATGAAGGTAAACGCGGCAGAGTCATGAGCCTTTATGCTATTTGCAATATCGGCATTGGGCCGCTTGGCTCATTAACATCAGGGATCCTTGCAGATTTAATAGGCGGTACTGCCGCCGGCCTGATATTCGGACTTTCTGCGATGGCACTCGCCTGCTATATGAAAAAGAACCTGAATAAGTTTGAAGCTCCCATTTTAAAGATTCTCAGGGAAAAGGGACTTGCTGATATTCTGTAGTATAATATAAAGATAAGTTTTTAAACTTCAGTTAGATAAGGGAGGGTTGTCCGGTGTTTTTTTCGTTGCTTATAACGACAGCCTCCGGGATAGCCCTTTTGATATTTGTTCTGATAATATCGCTTATATTCCTGGGTGCGGAGAATGTACCATTATTTGGAGGCGGACATAAATCTGAACCTAATATGCCTTCCCCTCTGGAGCATTTCCTGACAGGACGCTGTTCCGGCGCAGACTGCCCGCCGCCTTGTCTATATGCATCCTGTATCTGCCTGCTGCTTATATTTCTCTTTGTGCCTATGGGGTCGCTTCCGCAGTTTGTCTCGACCAGATGTGACATCTTTATTATCCTGATTCTCCTTACCGCAGCGCAGAGTTTATATATACGCGGGATGAAGCGTTTTTCCGCAGAGCTTTATCAGTCGCTTGACAAAAACGAGATAAACCTTCTTTTCAAATTCACCATGGCTATGATAGTGCTTGGCGGGACTTTTTCATGGTATTTGCTCAACAGGGGAGTGCCGGGCAATGTTTTCAGCCTGGACACGTTTGCGGCCATGCCGCTCTGGGGAGTTACCGGGCTGTGGGGAAAAGCAGGTTTATCCATGTTCTTTATCCTTCTTGCTTTAACATTGCCTGGAAGACGTGTACATAATGTAAATATCAATGATGGGAATATCCCGCTTCCCGAGATGTTCGACGCAATAAGACTGATAACATGTCCGGCCATGATCACGGCAATCTTCTTCCCCGTAAAACTTGGCCTCTCTGTCGGGTTGATTGGTCTGCCTATGTATGCGCTTGATTTTGTCTTGTTTTGGCTGGACGTTTTTTTAATGCAGATTGTAATACTTCCGCAGATACGCAATATTTATATTAACCTCAGACAATATATCCCGGAACGCTTTGAACCCTATATAGCCATATTGCTGGGTGTTTCCGGAGTTGTATTTATGATGCTTGACCTCTATTTGTAAGTTTGCCGGATGATACGAAAAAATCAGTCCCTTGTATTTTTATCAATTGCCGGAAGATCCATGGGTGCATTCTGCAGCTCTTTTGAACGGTAAATTTTTGCAAACATGAACGGGGCTTTTTTTACGCTTATGATAAGCCTCTCTCCGGGGAAAATATCGAAGAAGTTCCTTCTGCCGAAGGGTTCAAAGCAGACCTGATTAAGCCCAAGTTTCTTATTTCCTATTCTGTAATAATAGACAGACCATGACATGCGCCCGCCCTGATAGACCATCCATTCGTCAGTTTCTATGAATTTCCCGTGTTCCGGTTTGTCAAACGGCAGCCCTGCATTTGTAGAACGGACGCGCTCTTCCCACGTCCATAATTTCCCGCCCAGAACGCGGTACTCATCCTCAACAGGGGTCAGTTCTACCGAATGTATATATCTTGTGGTGAATTTATGTCCCAAGGCTGTAGGGGCAGAAAATATAATATTATGCCTGCTGTCGGAGATCTGGAAGATGTCCACCCTCCAGCCTGCTACGGCTATAAGGAAAAGTACGGGCAACAAAACAAGAGGAGTTACGATCATAGAAAGCCGTTTCATCTTAACATGCCTCCATATAATAGATTACGGCAAATACAGTAGCACCGATGATATATTATAGCAAACGCGATGACATTCTCTTGCTATGTTGCGCGTCATTCGTCATTCAAAATGTAGTATGATTATCTCATAATGATCACAAGGGGGTCTGTTTATGACAGATATGTTTGTTCCGGAGACGAAAAATCCCCCGGCGAAGGTAAAGGATATGGGAATTGTTGGCCTTGTGCTTGACGGAGCCGGAGTCTATAACGCAAAGAGCGGAGAAATAATCTTTCTGCCACGGGGCTGTGAGGTCTCAGGGCGCATTGTTGATAACCTGATGGACGCCCTTCTTGAAAAATGTGGAATTCAGCGGGTAGATTGCCGCGATCTGGAGGAAGCAGTTTATTCGCTGGCAGAGCGCTATGTGCGTGATCATAAAGAAAAGGTGCTCTCCTGGGCGCAGATTTCCGGTAGGGAACTGCTATTTTGCGGATGGGCTGCTACCGAAGAGGATGCAGTGAGAAAAGCGGAGGCGGCAGCATCTGCAATAAAGGATGCACTGTCCGAATGCCTTTCGCAGTTTTCACTGACAAGAGTTGTGTCGCCAAAGAAAAACATGGTAATATCCGGCCTGTGTATGACAAATAAAGGGTCTTTCAATTCAGTTGGAGGGGTAAAATGCTCGGTTTGCGGCAGGATTTTTCTCGCAGACTCAGTTTATATAAATAAAGAGGCTCCTGTAAATGCCGATGCTGAGGAGAGCGAGCTAAGAGACATATACACGCCCGGAGCCCATACGATACCTCTTCTTTGCAAACAGCTGGGGCTGCAGCCAAAGGATACGCTAAAGGCGATGCTTTACACAGTGGAATCTCCGGGTGGCGGAAAAGAACTGCTATTTGCTATGATACGCGGCGACAGGGACATAAGCATAACAAAGCTTTCTGCCTATGTGGAGACAAAATTTCCAGGCTCCGTTTTTCGTCGTGCAGAGGCTGACGAGATAGTTGCGGCGTTCGGAGAAGTTGCAGGTTTCTGCGGCCCTGTCGGTGTTCCTGAAAATGTAAATATGGTTGCAGACATGTCGCTAAAGGACGGCAAAAATTTTGTCGTAGGAGGTAACCGGCCTGACTATCACAGAACAGGGTGCTGCTGGGGGAGGGACTTTGAGCCGGAGGTCGCCGATTTGCTTCTATATCAGGAATCCGTTTTGTGTCCCGAATGCGGTGGCGAATTAAAAGAGGCCGAAGTGCGCAGAATATGTACGATAGAGGGCTATGATGCTGTCCTGAATGGCGCGACGGCGCTCACGTGCCGCGATAGGGAAGGGGTATCAGTCTGGCCGTATCGATGGAGAGGCGTTGTTTCTTTAGAATCTCTTCTGCTTTCGGTATATGAAAGAGGGAACAGGGATAAAATATAATAAATGACTTCCCAGACGGGAAGGAGGTAAAAATGTCTTTAACTCTTCTGACAGCAACAACTGGAAAAGTTTGGTCAAATACACAAAGGATCATTATAAAATTATCTGGTGTCTGCGCCGTTCCGGACTTATTGCCGGTGCATCGGTCATTTCCATAAAAGTAAACTAAGATTTTTAACTACAAATACAACACAGGGGGAATTGTCTTGATCAAAGAGAAAAGGGTACAGAAACTTACGGAAGAATTGAAGAGAAGGGGACTGGATGCCATATACCTTGGTCCTTCCGCTGACCTGGAGTATATCGGTGAGCTTGATACCCATCCTGACGAGAGAGTCCGTGGCCTTATGGTTGCTAAGGACGGCAGATGTTTCGCTATGACGCCTCTTCTGTACAGGGAAGAGATCATGAACGCGTTCGGCGATGTCCCGTTTTACGCGGAATGGGATGACCATGAGGGATTTACAGGAGCATTCAGGCTCGGCTGTGAGAAA
>JAJFTP010000057.1 GCA_021372895.1 Synergistaceae bacterium | reverse complement strand
GGATAATATCCGGACTGCTGTTGCAGAAATTATCCGCGATGATCACCGAATGCCCTGCGGCAAGCAGTGCAATGCAGGTATGCGAACCTATATACCCGGCCCCGCCGGTGACAAGAATATCCAAATAAAAAACCTCCCCTTCATATGCAGCCGCCCGGCCGCCTTTCCGCATCGTTCCCGCTCCGCAGGCCGCCGCGGTTTACCCATACGGCGATTCTTATTTATTTCTTTCCTATGCCGCAAAACGGCCTCAACCATTATAAAAGCAACTAAAGTATATAGACTCGAGGGATGGATTGCAATGGACTTTTCCGGGAAGAAACCGGAGGGGGCAGACCGGAGGGGCCAGGCCTACACAATTGACATAAAGGGATATATTTGTGCCAGCGGTACAGCGGGGCGAAGCCGAAGGCCGTTGATCCGGCAAGGATTGACTTGTACGGTTATACGCCGGACTTCCGCCGCCGCTTCCGGCCTGGCCCCTTCCATGCTACAATATCCCCTGTAATGCCATACCAAACAAAGGCGGCGGTTTTACCATGCATCCACAGACCTACCTGCTAACCGGAGCCGCGGGGTTCATAGGCAGCAACCTTGCGCATTATCTCGTCTCTGTCGGACACAAAATCATTGTGCTTGACAAGCTTACTTATGCGGGGAACCTTGCCTCCCTCGACGGGCTTGCCGGAGAGAGCTTCCGGTTTATCCGCGGGGATATATGCGACACAGATACCGTATGCGGCATCCTTCTTGAGACTAAACCGTCGGGGATATTCCACCTTGCGGCGGAAAGCCACGTAGACCGCTCTATCGATGGTCCCGGCACGTTCATAGAAACCAATATAATCGGAACTTTCTCCATGCTCCATGCAGCAAGGGAATATTATGAAGGACTTTCAGGCCCGGACAAAGAAAATTTCCGTTTCCTGCACATATCTACGGACGAAGTCTACGGGAGCCTCGGCGAGACAGGGGCATTTACGGAGGAAACGCCTTATGCCCCAAATTCCCCCTACTCCGCATCAAAAGCGTCATCAGACCATCTTGTCAGGGCATGGCACCACACATACGGGCTGCCCGTTCTCACCACGAACTGCTCCAACAACTACGGTCCGAGGCAGTTCCCGGAGAAACTCATCCCGCTCATCATACACAACGCGCTTAACGGCAAAGAACTCCCCGTTTACGGAGACGGAAGCAACATAAGGGACTGGCTCTACGTGGAAGACCACTGCAGGGCCCTCTATACGGTAATGACAAAAGGAAAGCCGGGAGAGACATACAACATTGGCGGGAACTGTGAACGCAGGAACATAGAAATAGTACGGACCATCTGCTCCATACTCGATGAGCTCAGCCCCAAACCGGACTGTTCAAAATACGAAGATCAGATAAAATTCGTTAAAGACAGGCCCGGGCATGACAAAAGATACGCGATAGACGCATCGAAGATCAAAAGAGAACTCGGATGGCAGCCGCAGGAGACCTTAGAGACCGGCATCAGGAAAACTGTCCGATGGTACCTCGACAACCCACAATGGGTCCGGAACATACTCGACGGCACATACCAATGCCAAAGGCTTGGGCTGGGAAGCTGACCCCTCAGTACCTTCCTTAAATAATTATCAAATACAACGATATCCATATCGTTGTATTTATCGTTGCAATTTAAGTCTATTTTTCTTTATTGTTGCATAGCGATTGCAACGATAGATATTGTTTTCCAAGATATGAGACAGTGTCGTTGTAGTAAGTCCATAGTCAAAAACAGGGGATTGTGATATTCTTTTCATGGCAAGGACCTCCGTATGGTATTGTTTTGGTGTGATGACTAAATTTTACCAAAAAACGGGGCTCATGCCGCTCTTTTTTGCCGATTATTATTGTTTATTTTGCTTTATTCGGGGGAATATAAACTGAGGATAATAGTGGATGCTGACGCATGTCCCAAGTCAGTCCTGCAGCATACGATAGAGACCGGGGCAAAATACGGCATACCGGTAATAACTGTTGCCAGCTTCAACCACAACATAATATCTGCCCAACACATAACCGTTGAAAGCGGATCCCAGGAAGCAGATCTCAAGATAATCAACATCACCGGATGCGGGGACATTATAGTTACACAGGACTGGGGACTTGCTGCCGTAGTGCTGTCAAAAAAAGCTTCAGCAGTGAGCCCTGCAGGTATAGAATACGAAGCGGAGAGAATGACCTTCATGCTCGAAGAGAGGGAAATGAAGGCCAAATTCCGCAGAAACGGCGGAAGGACAAAGGGTCCCAAGAAAAGGGCTGCAGAGGACGATATTCGTTTTCTCAGGACTCTGGAAAAAATACTTTTAAGAGAAATACAGAGGAAAGATCCTTAACTTCCTTTTTACGTAGGAGTGAGCGCGTGGATATCATTTCTGCCAGTCAAGTTGTTTTTAAGTCTATGATCAGGTATCCGGATATAAAAATAGCAAAGGGGAAAACCACATTCATACATGGCCCGAGCGGCTGCGGCAAGAGCACACTGCTCAAGCTGATGAACGGCACTATTTCGCCAGACAGCGGATATATCCTCTACAACGGGAATAATATTGACAACATCGACACGATCGAACTGAGAAGAGATATCCTCCTTGTCGGCCAGTCAGTCTTCCTATTCACAGGCACTATCGAAGAAAACTTCAAAAAATATTACGAGTACAGAGACCATGACGCACCCTCAAAAGATGCGATGGAGAAATTCCTTAAGATATGCTGTGCAGATTTCCCCCTTGAGACCAGATGCGAGACTATGTCGGGCGGAGAACGCCAAAGGGTCTACATAGCGATATTCCTTTCGTTCATGCCCAAAGTCCTCATGCTTGACGAACCGACATCAGCCCTGGACAACATCTCTTCGGATGCAATGATGAAAAACATTAAAGATTTTTCCACTGATAATGAGATGACAACGATCATAGTAAGCCATTATTTCCCGCTTGCCGAAAAATACGGCGACAATATCATCGCACTCGAAAGGAGCAAGCCATAATGCGTGAAATCGCTGCAATAAGCCTTGTCCGGTTCAGCCTCGTTTATATTCTGCTCCTCGTAGTGCTTGCTGTAATGAAAAAAGCAAAGATAAACCAGACCAAACTCCTCTTCATTGCAAGCGTGAGGCTGACTCTCCAACTGACCCTGGCCGGCTTTATCCTCACATACATTTTCGAGAACCCACATCCGATATTCATACTTATGTACCTGACAAGCATGATACTTTTTGCGATCCACAGGGTACTTTCAAAAAACAAATGCATGAACACCGGATTCAAGGTCGCGATCTCGCTTTCTCTAACCTGTTCAGGTCTGGGTATAGTGATTTTCTTCGTGACTGCCGTCGTGGGGCAAAGCATATTTGACCCGCAGTACGTGATCCCTCTGAGCGGGATGATAATCGGCAATGCAATGACCGGCGTAAATCTTGCAACAAAGACGTTCTGCGAATCACTCAGCGAGAGGCGCCTGCAGATGGAAAGCCTGCTAAACCTGGGAGTCACACCGCAGAAGATCCTGCTCCCGATGGTAAACCAGGCGCTTGAGACCGCGCTCCTTCCCACCCTCAATTCAATGCTCGGAATGGGCATAGTCTCGCTGCCCGGAATGATGACCGGCCAGATACTGTCCGGAACTCTTCCGACCACGGCTATCCTTTATCAGATCTCGATCATGATAGCCATCTGCGCCGTAGTCTGCCTTTCGGTCTTCGGCTCCCTCTATTTTGGATATAAGACCCTGTATAATGACCGTAATCAGCTCTTCTACCTATAGACGGTGATCAAGTGTTTAATGGACCCCACTGCAGCCTTATAAAGATTTTAAAAGCAACAGGCCTAAAAAGTAGTCCCGCATCTCCATATGCTGGATTCATAAAATTTCAAAATCTCCGCTTTCGTCATTTTGCCGTTGGCAATAGCATAAATACTTTTGCATCCTTGGCTATATCCGAAATAGCCACTTTATGGAACCTTGCTAAAGGCTCTTTTGCTTCTATGGTATACCTATTGTCGCCGACTGCTATTTCCAACAAGTCATGGGCAAATACTTCCTCCATGACTACTCCCACATTATCCTTTTCATTAATGGCTACAACTTGTTTCCCTGCCATTTCGAGTCCCCTCTCTCCGGCCATTCTGTCAATTGTGCAGGTCTGGCCCCTCAGGCTTCTAACCCTCAGGCTTCTACTCAAAAACCTTCCAGATCGTCGTATAAGGCATGAAAAGCCTGTATTTTTCATCATAAAATCTGCAAAATCCATACTTGAGATAAAAAGATAGCGATTCCTCTTTTGAATCAACGACCATCGCCCACCATGGGATCTCGTTATCAAGAGCCCTCTTCATGGCGTCAAGCAGCAGAAGTTCGCCGATCCTTTTTCCGCGGAACTTCAAATCAACAACAAGCCTGCCAAGTAAAACGGCAGGGATAAGCGGATATTTGGGAAGTTTTTTTTGTATATCAGAGGAAATATCAGGAAGATTGACCGAATACATGGACAGAGTATAAAATCCGGCAATATGATCTTTCCCGGGATCAAGCGCGACGAATAGTGCGCAGGCTCTTTTGTCTATATCATGAGATGCCTGTCTTTTTAACCATGAGTTCAGATCACCGACCCCGCAGTCAAAACTGCCTCTCAAGTCTCTTAGATAGCCGGACCACGGTTCTATCGTATATTCCAGGCTATCCCGTGCATTCTTCACCTAGCTGTTTTCCCTCCCGACAAAGCGCCCGGCTGCCTCCGTCAGAGCATCTTTTGGCATCGGAGGGTTTATCAGGGTTTCGGCGAAGAGCACCTGATCCCTCGTGCTGAGTTCAAGGATCGCATTGGCCCTTAGCACGCCTCTTGCTGCAGACAAGGCGGAAGAGATGACAAAATCACTCAAGCTGAGGTTCTCCATCTTTGCAGCCGCCAGGATAAGGTCCTTCATATCCGCAGGTATCCTTGCCTCGATCCGCTCCTTTTTGCTCATTCTGTTTTTTACAGATGTATCCATGGCTCATTTCCCCCCGATACTGTCGAATTATAAGTCTTATGCACCTAAAAGTGTACGGCATATAACCGTACAAGTCAAGTCATGGGCCCTGCCGGTTTCTTTGCCGGATCAACGGCCTTCGGCTCAGCCCCGCCGTACCGATGACACAAATATATCCCATTCTGTCAATTGTGTAGGTCTGACCCCTTAGTTCCCTGACCAGACCCTCCCGCTCCGGACATCAATTGACAATCACTATATATAGTATATACTTGTATATACATGAGAGGTGATAAATATGCTTGCTACAATTCAGAAATGGGGAAACAGCCATGGTATCAGATTGCCTCTGTCCATCCTGGGCGAGGCTGGCATGATTGGCGGAGAGGCTGTTGTTATTACAGCGGAGAATGGGCAAATTGCTATTAATAAAATAAAAACCGGCAACAGGAAAAATATAATTACGCTTTTTGAAGGATATAATGAGGAATATCAACCTGTGGACATTGATTGGGGCGTTCCGGCGGGCAAAGAAATATGGTAGTAAAACAGGGAGACATAATAAAGTTGGAATTCAACCCACAGGCAGGGCACGAGCAGGCGGGATACCGCCCGGCAGTTGTCATAAGCAATGATTTTTTCAACACAAAGACAAACATGACGATAGTCTGCCCGATCACGGGCACGCAAAACAATTTTCCATTACACATCCCGCTTGACATCAGAACTTCGACACAAGGAGCCATCCTGTGCGAACATGTTAAAGCTCTTGACATAAACCAGAGAAATTACAAAATAATTGAAAAAATACCAGACGACATATTGCAAAGAGTAATTGACGTGGTTTTTGCCGAGATAGAAATTTTATAGGGCACTTAGCTGCGCCATTACGGTTGTCTGCCATCGTCCGGCTGCATTTACAACCCCTTCCCGTCTCAGGCTTCTCCGCTCAGCCTCTCCAGGATCACCACATAATCGTCAACGCTCAATGGCCTCGGATTGCTTGCATTGCTGAGATTTTCGAAGGATTTTTGCGCGATCTCGCGGTATGCGGATCTTGGGATATTGAAAGTTGAAAATGGCGGTATCCCTACATCTTCGGACATTTTCCGTACCGCGGCTACCAAAGCGGCGGCTCCCTCCGCCTCGGTGGAGAATGTCAGCCCCATCGCCTTGGCCGCGCGTGAATATTTTTCGATGCAATACTCCTTGCTGTAGTCCATCACCTCGGGGAGACAGACGGCGTTGCATACTCCGTGCGGCTTGTCATACATGCCGCCGAGGGACTCAGCTATGCAGTGTACGGCCGCAACGTCGGAATGGCTGAATGATATGGCGCCCAGCAGGCTGGCCATAAGCATCCCAGCCCTTGCCTCTATATCCGTCCCGTCGTTCACCGCACGGCGCAGGTATTTGGATACCAGTTCGATGGAATAGAGCGCAGCAGCACTGGATATAGGCTCCGAACAGTTGGCGGTATAGCCCTCTATCGCGTGTGTGAGCGCGTCCATACCTGTCGAGGCTGTGATGGATCTCGGCATCGACACAGTCAGATTTGGATCGCAGATCGCGACCTTCGCCGCTATTTTAGTGCTGCGGAGCGAGAATTTTGTCTTTTTTGCACTGTCGGTAATAACAGCGCTGAACGTGACCTCAGAACCGCTGCCGGCCGTCGTCGGGACAGTAATTACAGGCAGGGTGGCGCCTGGTATCTTCTCTACGCCGCGATAATCCTGTATTACTCCGCTATGCGTCGCCATAACGCTTATGCCCTTTGCACAGTCTATGGAACTGCCGCCGCCTATGGCGATCAGGCAGTCGGTGCCGAGCTTACGGGCCATATCGGCTCCGGCGTGGACGTTTTCATCCCTGGGGTTCGCGGCTGTCCCGTCGAAAATATCGTACTTTACACCCGCGTCATCGAGAAATTTCGTAACAGTCTCCAGCAAACCGGAAGCACTGATCCCCTTGTCCGTAACGATAAGTGGTTTTTGTGATTTCAGGAAGGATATCTCATCCGGGAGCCGCGAAATGCAGCCTGTTCCGTATTCAATGCGTGAAGGCAGAGCAAAACTGAAAGTCCTTAAAATTTCCATAACAAACCCTCCTTGTTTTATAGGACATAACATGGTTCAAGTCTGTTCTTGGGTCTCAGTATATTCAGCAGGACACCATTGTCAAGGAATCCCCCGATATTGCCGCCTAACCGTCGCTTATATTGCTCCGCCCCAAACCGGACGGCTTAAAATACGAAAATCAGATAAAAATCCTGAAAGACAGGCCTGGGCATGACAAAAGATAAGTGACAGAAGCATCGAAGATGAGAAAAGAACTCGGATGGGACCGCAGAAGACCTTCGGGCCGGCATCAGGAAAACTGCCCGATGGCACATCGACGACCATATAATTCACAGAGACAGAATTTGCCTTATCTCTTTGATTTTTTCCCCCAATTGGCCATCGGCTTCCATTGCCGCTTCAAATCTTCTGCTTGCCCGGGTGACGCCCGAATCCGACAGAAGGAACATATCGCCTATCTCCTTCAGCTTCGCCCCGCTGTACCGATGGCATAAATATATTGCGGCAAGCCTCGCCAGCTTTTTGTTGTCAGCAAATAATTTCCGGGCTGTCTCGCCGATTATTTCAGGCCCGGGCCTTTCCTTAAGCTCTCTCAGCGAAGGAAGGTCCCTGTCCGCAGGCCTGCAGTCAAGCTCCTTCCCCCGGATCTCCCTGACAAAATCATCGCTGCCCAATATAGTCGAGCCTACGACCTCCATAAGCGGGCTGAGGTACTCACCGTCAGAGACCTTCTCGTTTATATATCGCCTGTAGTTCCGCCGGGACCCAGGACCTTCTGTGCCAAAGTACCCAAGGATGAATCCGGTAGTCAGCCATGACGGTTCGCCGCCCTCAATGTAAAAGCGGTAACTGGACCATATATAGTCTTCCGGGGACTTGGCCATCCCGGCCCTCACCGGATTCAGGTGCATGTAGCGGGAGAGCTCTGCGGCGTAAGAGTCAGCCTCAACCAGGATAGCCTTGTAGCGTCCCTGAAGAAGGTGTCCGACACGTTTGCGCTTGATGTTAAAATATGTGGTATAGGAACTGTTGATATACTTCATTATCAGCGAGAGATCCCCAAACGGAGTCTCCAGCATCAGGTGATAATGGTTGGTCATCAGGCAGTAAGCATGTATTATCGCTCCATATCTCACACACGAGGCTGCAAGGTAGAAGAGAAACTGTTCCCGGTCGGCCGCACTTTTGAAAATTTCCTTTCGTTCATTGCCTCTGGATGTAACATGATAAAAAGCTCCGGGGTATTCTATCCGCAAAGGCCTGGCCATGTTTTAGCCTCCTTGATCGCCGCTCTTTAAAACAAAAGCCCAAACCTATTTTTAGCGGAATATGCAATTATGTCAATCGTGCAGGCCGACCCCAATTGTGCATGCGACTGCTTGTCAACAGCTTGCCGATGTTTGCCTATTGCCTGCCCGCCCCTACGGATCCTATGCTTCTTTGGCAATTCCGAAATACTTCAGAAACCAGTTTACGTGCCTTGTGATCTTGGGAGACTTAAATAACCTGCCCAGTTCCTGCATACGTGTGAGATCCAGCGCTGCCAGCGCATCTTCGTCCATCCTCAGGTCTTCAAAAATGAATGCCTTCCAAAGGGAGTAGTTCTGCGGGGTGTACCTGGTTATGTATAACCTGTCAAGAAGGGCCTTTTCATCAGCCGCTCTTATGTGGCCGGGCGGATCCTTTACAAGATAAGTACCGGGATAAACCAAAGATGACGGCAGCGTGTACCATTCAATATTTCCGTACGGCGTATCCAAACTCCGGCTTCTCTTTGAGGTGACAGCTGTTACAGATGCTACTGCATCGGGGATAAGACCTGCTTCGAACAGCACGAGGTCCCCGGAAATGACCGCAGGGCCGTAGACATTGCATGCAAGGTATCGAAGAGATGGTTCCCTCTTGCGCAAAAACCGACCAAGGCAGTACCATCCTCGCACTACCCTTTCAATGTATCCGTCGGAGACCATTCCCTCTATCTTCTGCCAGATATTTACATAGCCCTTTTCTCGGAGCCTGTTCTGAAGTACCCATCCGGGGATCTCGGTTTCCAATCCATTAAGCAGTTCTATGTCGGTCATGCTTTATCACCGCGCTTTAAAATTTATATTTTATGTATGTTAAAATCTAATATATAGAGATTACTATACATAAAACATATTTTCAAGCGTATAAAGATTCTATCAAACAGAATGATTTTAATTAGTATAGTGGTCCCCATGGCAACCAGCTATTTTGTAAGTTGTGTAGGTCTGCCCCTTCCGTTTTCCTCCTGACAAGCGATAAGCAAGCTGTTGGCAAGCATTTGTGAAGATCTAAAATAACTTATAAGAACTGTCGTTCCCGTATGCCCCACCATCAGTCGTTCCCGTATGCCCCACCATCAGTCGTTCCTGTATGCCCCACCATCAGTCGTTCCCGTATGCCTCTGAGCGGGAACCCAGGTCTGGCCGTGGCTTTTGACTTTTTCTTGATGTAACTTTAAACCTATTGTGAATTTTGCTTTCAACAACTTAGAAAAATGAAGTCTAAAATCACATTCAAAAATGAAAACAGTGGACCTGGATCCCCGCTCAAAAGCGTACGGGGATGACGGAGGGTACAGTGGACCTGGATCCCCGCTCAAAAGCGTACGGGGATGACGGAGGGTGCAGTGGACCTGGATCCCCGCTCAAAAGCGTACGGGGATGACGGAGAATGAGGCATACTGGCTATCATCAAGAGCTGCGTAGGTTAATAGGAGTCCTAATTAAATTGCGAACTTAATTTGAAACTAACGACTTTTAATTGTGTCAATTGTGTGAAATATGTGAATATGTCAAATGTGTAGGTCTGACCCCTCCGATTTTCCCGTTTCGGAGGTAGAAGTCAAAGCCCCTGCAAGAAAACCTGCAAACGTGTCACGGACTTTAACGGGGATGTTTTTCTGTAAGTATTCGGACACTGTATTCTCACCGGATCCAATACAGTCCTTAACTTCAATGAGCCATAATGCTCCGTCTTTACTTGTATCGAGCGCAATAAAATCAACAGCTTTTGTACCCAGGCAAATTCTTTAAAGTTTTGCCTAAAGTAAAATCCAACTTCCTTATTGCCTTCAGACTTATTCGCATCATACTTTATCACATCGAAACTATCCGGAAAACTGAAGCATATTAATCCTTCAATATAATCATGCATTATCAGCTACCAACTCAACGCTGCCTTCATCCATATAACGTTCTGACTGCTCTATTTCAGCTTCAAGAGAAGCAAGAGGTGATAGATCCTCAACGTTATCGTAAACATCAATAGCTATTCCGCTGTTTTCGGTCTTACGCAAGGCAAAATATCTGGAGTCGGTCTTATTTTCTTTTTTACTTCGCTCACAAAGATCAAGTTCTCTAAGTAGGAATAAGCTATGCGTAGCTATAATGATTTGGGTCCCGTTTGAAGCCAATGCCGTCAACACTGCGGCAAGTGATCTTATCAGCATAGGGTTAAGGTTGCATTCTGGCTCGTCCCACAAAAGCAAAGAATTGCTTTGAATGCTTCTGTTTGCAACAATATGTCCCAACATTGCTATCTTGCGGAAACCTTCCGCAACAAGAGGTATCTCCATCTTTCCTTCCTCTTTTATCCGCAGGTAAAAACGTCCGTTCTCAAGTACGATCTTTCCTCTGAGAACGTTTTCAATGTCTTTTATTACACTGCTGATCTCTCCCGGCGGCGGTCCAACGGGAACAGTTTTGTCTAAAAAGGCACTAAGGTCATTGTATCCCTCATCAAGCATGTAGGGGTACTTTGACCATGCGTCCTTTAGGAAGGGCATCATGGATATCACATCTCCGGCAGGAACAAAAACAGACGGGGCAGGGAGCGAGACATCGAATTTTTCAAGCACAACCTCTGTCTTGCTGTTGGTAGAAAAACTAAATTTTATTCCCTTTTTATTACCGGTGAAGTTCGCGGAAATTTTCGATTTGTTGCGTCCTTTACGCCTGTGAACCAAACGGCCAAGATGTTCCGGGCGGAACATTCCCACCAGTTTGGCTGCAATAGATTTGGAAAGAATATCATTGGAGGTTGACAATATCTCGCTGTCCTGCTTGTTTTCTTTCTTATATACTTCATGGGATATCCAATGGAGAACATAAGCAAGTTTTAAAATATGGCTTTTGCCTAACCCATTTTCTCCGATTATTACATTCATGCCGGGGGCAAACTCTAAAGATGCATTCTGAAAAACAGTAAACTCTTCCAGCGTAAGTTTTTTTAGCATCGCCGCACTCTTCCTTTCCGGTTATGACATGGAGATTTCGTGTATCGATATTCACAACTTGATTGCATATTTGCATAAGGAAACACGGAGAGGTCAGACCTACACAATTGACAAAATGCCCAACTCCCGTAATACCTCTGTTGGCAACAGCCTCGCTTCAGATCTTCTGATTACTGCGCCAATGATACAAATATATCACTTTATGTCAATTGTGTAGGTCTGCCCCCTCTGACTTTCCTCCTCTGACTTTCCGCTACATAAAATAATTTATGTAGCATGGAATCATAAATATCATACAAAAAAAAGATTTATGTATGACCGAAGTTACACAAAAAATTAAAATGTTCTTTTACCTTCTATTACATTCAGCAATTCGGGAAAACAAAATACACTGCCTCTGCTTCCGCTCCTTGGCGCCAGCTCTTTTAGAATACCGGCTTCTCTTAATTGACGAATGTATCCTGCCGCAGTTAATCTGGCTATGCCAGTCCTTGTGGTAAAATCGGCGGACTTAAAAATTGGCTGCGCAAATAGCGCGTCCAGGATTTGAATCATATATTGCGAACGAGTTGTACTCTGTATTCTCTGTTTCATATCCTCGTAAAGAGTCATAATTTTCTTGACTTTGACGCTGTTGTCTCTTGCTTGTTCAACTATGGCTTTTAAGAAAAATTCAAGCCATCCATTCCAGTCATCATGCATAGAGATACTGTGAAGTCTGTGATAATACTCATCTCTATGAGACTCAAGATATGAACTTAAATAGAACATAGGCTTTGATAATGCCTTTTTCTGGAAAAGGAACAGAGGAATCAATATGCGCCCAATACGCCCATTGCCATCTTTAAATGGGTGAAGCAGTTCAAACTGTGCATGCAGAACCCCTGCCTGGATCAGCACATCAATATCTTTGCCGACGGCATAGTTCCCCCAGTTTTCCAGATATGCATCAAGTTGCATGGGGTTAGGCGGGACGAAGGTGGCGTTATCAACTTTGCACCCGTAAGATCCTATCCAGTTCTGATCTTTGCGGAACTCTCCCGGATTTTTATCCGCTCCTCTTACACTGTCTAAGAGAATTTTATGAAGTTCTCTCAGCAGATAAAGAGTTATCGGAGCGCCATTTTCAAGTGCATTTTGAGCAGAGAAAAGAGCTCTTCGATAGTTGAGGATCTCCTGGATATCATGAAATTTTTCCCCTTCTTTAATCATACCGGCCTCTTGTTCCAGAACTTCATCTATGGTTGCCTGTGTGCCTTCTATTCTAGAAGACAGGACGGCTTCTTCATTCATCAGAGGAGAAAGCATAACAGCGGGATTGACTATCCCCTGCAGCAGCCCGTCGTAACGTCCCACCATGATACCGGCTTCACCAACCCAGGATAAAAGCCTATTGGCATCTATCCCTTGTAACGGCAAAAGATGGGGAATATAAGGTTCCATCGTTAAGCCTCCTTTTCTTGGAATTATATATCAATTTACACCGAAGGCGAATCAATGTCTTGCCGGATCGTCAGAACATCCTGCAAGGAGATGAGCGATTCATTAAGCAAACTTTAAATATACACAGGCTATGTCGATCCAAGGGCTGGATACTTCAATATGTCGGCGATGCAGTAGGACTGGACAAAACGGCAATCTGCGACATAGAGACAGGACACAAGGGAATTATAACAGTTCGGGACAAAACGGAGTAGCTGAAGCAAAGGAGCTTAGCCAAGCAGTACGGTATTTCAAGGTTGATGTTGAAACGATCCCGGATATCGGGGAAGACGGACGGCTTGTCTGTGCCGTGATAATACTCGGTATTTCTATTCTACATTACACAGACCTTCGAGACCGGCATCAGGAAGCTGTGTAGGTCTGACTTCTTCGTTTTCTCTTAATTGTGTCAATTGTGTGAAATATGTGAATATGTCAATTGTGTAGGTCTGACCCCTACGTTTCCATTTATGCCCCACCATCAGTCGTTCCCGTATGCCCCTGAGCGGGAACCCAGGTCTGGCCTTGGTTTTTGACTTTTTCTTGATGTAACTTTAAACCTCTTGTGAATTTTGCTTTCAACATTCAACAACTTAGAAAACAAAAATGAAGTCTCAAATCACATTCAAAAATGAAAACAGTGGACATGGATCCCCGCTCAAAAGCGTACGGGGATGACTGAGGGTGCAGTGGACATGGATCCCCGCTCGAAAGCATACGAGGATGACGGAGAATGAGGCATACTGGCTATCATCAAGAGCTGCGCAGGTTAAAGGAGTCCTAATTAAATTGCGAACTTAATTTGAAACTAACGACTTCTAATTGTGTTAATTGTGTGAAATATGTGAATATGTCAAATGTGTAGGTCTGACCCCTCCGACTTTCCCTTCTCCACATGAAAATTCCTATATTGTATGGGCGATAACCCAGTTTTCTTTTTAAATGCAACGCTAAAGTAGCTGCTATTTTTAAAACCTACCCTCTCACTAATTTCGCTAATAGTGAGGTTGTATTTTTTTAGCAATACTTCTGCATGTTTAATCCTAATATTAACTAGAGTCTCTATAAAAGAAGCTTCGAATGTATCGCTAAATGTTCTACTAAAATAAGAAGTACTATAACCAGCCATATTAGCAATATCTTTTAATTTTAAATCTTCATAATAAAATTCTTTCATAAAAGATAATGACATTTCCATTGAAATTTTAGAATCTTTATTTTTTGCAACATTAACAATTTTTGATATATCAAATACATATTTTTTTACTAATTCCTGTACTTCTTTTAATGAAGTTGCTTTAAATATCGAAACTATTAACCTTGACTGTCTATCTAACATATAAAAATCATCAAGCTTAACTTTTTCAAAATAATGAGTAATTTTGGCAATAATAATAACAATTTTTGATTTTACTTCCATTTCTTTGTTTTTTTCTACTTTTAATATACTAATTATTTCATTAATAACATCTTCTATTAATTTATTATCGCCCAAAAAAATTTTTGCTATTATTTTTTGATGTAATATCATTTCTTTGTTCTCATTTTGTTCTCCTGAAAACATATTATGTTCATGGCGGTACAATAATATGCTATTTTTCCCATAAAAGAAAACTTGTTTTAATGCTTGAAAAGATTCTTCATAAGCTTTCCAAAGATTATTTTTATTGTGACAATATCTGCTGAGCCCGATAGACACAGAATAACCAGTTATTTCCATTATTTTGCTCCTGATAAAATTTGCACATTCGATGCCATATGTTTCTGCATCTTCATTATTTTTACCTTCACAATCAAGTATCACAACAATTTTATCTGTTCCTATTAAAGTAGTTGATATTGCATTCATTTTTTTGGCAATTGCTTTTCTTGTTGCATTCAAAATATTTCTTTTTATATTATATCTTTTACTATTGTCTAACTGCTCGCAAATTTGCCAAAAATCATCACAAATAATTGTCATTATCATTTGAGGTGATATGTTAACTTTTAAAATATCAAGTAGTGGTTTTATCCGATTTGCTCTTTCCATGTGATTATAGATTAAATCATTTATATATTCCATTGTAAGAATATCTTTTAATAAATTTGATTTTTGATCTGAATAATTTAATGAGTTATTTTCTAATAGTTGAGGTATTCTCTCGAAAAAATTAAAATTTAAATGGCCATCAATTAAGTCAGATTTAAAAATTAAATTTAAAAAATCAAGACTATTTGTTTTACCTAAAAGTATAATTTTACAATTTGGGTTTTTTGATTTAGCTAGATGAGCAACATCAAGCAACTTCTGAGGGTCAATGTTAGGATGAAAATTAACAGCAAATATTGAAAGATTTTCATTATTAGGAATTTTGTCTATTGCAAAAGACAACGTGTTCGTAGAGTAAAAATCTTTACGAATCTTTTTATGAAATAATTTCGCATTTTGGTTTTCTTCAAGTTTCAGTTGAATACATATCATATCATATACCTTTTGCGTACATACATTCTCGTGATATACTTAATATCGTCCATTGTGAGCATTCTTTCTTTCCTCCTCCGATAGTAAGGTCAGATAACCAGAGGGTATAGGTTTATAAAGGAGGGGATAGCAATTGACTCTTTTGTCTATGCCTACTGTTACACTTTTTTTGATTGTGTTTTCGTTACACTTCTATTATGTATGTTAAATAAACTGGATCCTATTTTTAGATTTTTGCTATTTTGGACAATAGTGATATTATATTATAAAATAGTCCGTAATAAAACCGCTCAGATTCTGACGCATTACACGGCCAGAATCTGAGCAAGGTGGGTATTTTGTGCAGTTCTTATTTTACGTTTTCACTTGCTCCTTCCAATGCAGAAATAACTTCTTCTGCCGAGCATACTGCCTCTGAAGGCTTCATTTCAAATACTTTTTCAACGTAAGTATAGTCACTATATCCTAATCTTGCTAATGGCTTAATTGCAGCTACGTCTATTTTCCCATCTGTTGTAATGAATTTATCCTCAATATGGATACCGATTACTTCCCCAATAATAATATCTACAGTTCCCTCGTTACCTTTTCCTGGTAACCGAATTGTTTGAGTATATTTACATTCAAGTTGCACTGGTGACCCTTTTACCCGCAACGGTTTTACAAATTTTGACGGCAACTTCTCTAGTCCTGCTTTTTCGAATTCATCCTCATCTGGTGGGAAGGGAGCAGCTGTAACATTCATTGCTTCCCGTAAATCGTATGGAACCATGTTACATACGAATTCCCCTGTCTCTTCAATATTTACAGTTGTATCTTTTCTTCTACCAAATCTGTCTTGATTTATTGAAATCATAACGTAGTAAGGGTCGAAAGTTAAATTTTGGAATTGGCTATAAGGAGCCAGATTTGATATCCCATCCTTGCTTATCGTTGAAACCCATGCAATCGGCCTTGGAACAGTAAACGATTTTATCGGGGATCTTTTTAGTTTTTGGTTTGGTTTATTCGGTTCATAGAACATAATTAATTCCTCCCTTTATATATATATTTAAACAAATTTAAATATTAAAAAAGATATCGGTGTAATAATTATTAAAGAGATAATAGTTCTTTCAAACCAAATTATCACCATATTTTTAAGGCTTAACGGTATTTTTGTCGCAAGAATACATGGAACTGTAGTAGAAAACATAATCACCTGTGTTACACTGAGAATACCAACAATAAATCTGGTCAGTTCTGGAGCTTTTACTACAACTAAAACAGGAAGATACATTTCGGCTAATCCTAGGAATGCTGCTTTTGCTGCCAGTAGCGGTTCAGGAATTTGAAGCAACATCGTCAGTGGGTAAAATATATAGCCTAATATATCAAAAATAGGAGTGTAATCTGCAAGCAATAAACCAAACAAACCTATTGACATAAAATTTGGTAGGACTTCAAAAACTAGATTAAATGCATTTTTAACATTATCAATTATATTTTTATGCAAAGGTCCTGCTTCAGAACAAACCTTTACTCCTTCATTAAATGAACATAATATGAGGTTGCCATCTACAGGTTCCTCCAAAAAGCCTTCTTCATTATTGTAGTATGTTTCTGGCATTGATTTAAGCGGTTTCAAGCGCGCAACTATAGCACTAACAATGAAAGTAGTAGTAAAAGCAGTGATAAAAAAAGGTGTCCAGAGGTACATTATGTTCAACGTTTTAGCAACTACTACAACAAAAGTAATGCATACAGTAGAAAAACCAGTAACAATGATTGAAGCTTCTTTAGTATTGTATTTTTTGTTAGTATACATACTATTTGTAATCATTATTCCCATTGCAGTACTTCCCATAAAAGATGCAACAGCGTCAACCGCAGATCTTCCAGGGGTGAGCCATACTGTTTTCATAATGGGTCTCATTAATAATCCAAAAAAATCAATGAATCCATAGTTCATCAAGAAAGTAAGGAAAACGGCACCGATAGGTATTAATATTCCAACCCCAACTGCTAAAGCATTAAACAAGAAGGGACCATGATCGTCTCGCAACACTGCTTCTGGTCCAAAATTAAAAAACACTAATATTGCAACAACCGCACCAATAATTTTTGAAATAGTAAAGACTGTTGAAGTGATGTCCTTGTTCCAAGTTTTTCTGTAGAATGGAAGAACTGAAGCTAAAATAATAACGGCAAGGGCATATATTTGTCCTAAAAATTTTGATTTGCTTACTAGATGTGATACTACATATTCTACAGGGATAGTACTTACATTCCCATCTTGAACTGGAAAGAAAAACATAAATATACCTATAGCAGCGTAAATAATAAATTTTGCTACTTCTTTTGAAGAGTATCTTTCTTTGCAAACTTCTTGCTTAGCGTTCATAGTAAGCCCTCCTTATAATGAAATTGCAAAACATATACTTCTGTTGATCAACATACTAAATATACTTCTTGTTAAAGAATATCTTAATAAAAAATTATGATGTGGTTTTTAGATTTTTTGTCATCTTTTAGTCCAGATTATCGTACTGACGTTGTACAGTGGGATCATGAAGTGTGGAATGGCGGGCTCATTTCAACGTAATATGCACCTGTATTCCCGCCCAGTCGTTTATACATGGCCCTTCCTCACAGTCCTTCCCGTATGCCCCACCATCAGTCGTTCCCGTATGCCTCTGAGCGGGAACCCAGGTCTGGCCTTGGTTTTTGACTTTTTCTTGATGTAATTTTAAACCTCTTGTGAATTTTGCTTTCAACAACTTAGAAAAATGAAGTCCCAAATCACATTCAAAAATGAAAACAGTGGACCTGGATCCCCGCTCGAAAGCATACGGGGATGACGGAGAATGAGACATACTGGCTATCATCAAGAGCTGCGTAGGTTAATAGGAGTCCTAATGAAATTGCGAACTTAATTTGACACTAACGACCCAATCTGACTTCCCCTTAATTGTGTCAATTGTGCGAAATATGTGAATATGTCAAATGTGTAGGTCTGACCCCTCCGACTTTTTCATGCCCCTTCCTCACAGTCGTTCCCGTATGCCTCTGAGCGGGAACCCAGGTCTGGCCTTGGTTTTTGACTTTTTCTTGATGTAACTTTAAACCTCTTGTGAATTTTGCTTTCAACAACTTAGAAAAATGAAGTCTAAAATCACATTCAAAAATGAAAACAGTGGACCTGGATCCCCGCTCGAAAGCAAACGTGGATGACGGAGAATGAGGCATACTGGCTATCATCAAGAGCTGCGCAGATTAATAGGAGTCCTAATTAAATTGCGAACTTAATTTGACACTAACGACCCAAATCTGACTTCTTCTTAATTGTGTCAATTGTGCGAAATATGTGAATATGTCAAATGTGTAGGTCTGACCCCTCCGACTTCCCTAAGTTATGTAGGTCTGACCCTCCGACCTCAATTGTGTTGTTGTGTGAAATATGTGAATATGTCAAATGTGTAGGTCTGACCCCTCCGACTTCTTTGTCAAATGTGTAGGTCTGACCCCTCTGTTTTTTTGGGATGACGGAGAATGAGACATACCCTCTGTGTCATAATAGATGTCGTGTATAGAAGTCGACAGTATAAGTCTCTTCATGTATAAAGAAACTATCAACCATGAAGGGTGGGAAAGGATAATGAAATACCCGGAAGAACTACGAGATGAAATTCTTAAAGAATTG
>JAJFTP010000056.1 GCA_021372895.1 Synergistaceae bacterium | reverse complement strand
CGGGACCCTCCAGCCGCTGGAGGGCGGTGTTGCAATAATGTCCCTCAAGACAGGAGCCCCTGTCATCCCTACCTGGGTCGGAGGTACATTCCGGGCACTTGCCCCGCATATGAAATTCCCGCGTCCGCGCAAGCTTTACGTTGTCTTCGGCGATCCGATAGATCCAGCCGACATCCCCGAAGGTTTAAGTGAAAAAGAAAAGCGTAAATATATATTGAACAGGATAGAAGCTTTTTATAAAGAGATGGACATTAATGATAAAGAAAAATATGCATAGCATAAGCGCCACTTTCTTTTGAAGCCATATATTGTACCGCTGTAATTGAAGCAAATGGATCTGCGAGAGTGAAATAAAAGTGTATAATTACCATATCAGCGTGTTTTTGAACGATAGGGGCAAATTCTGCCCGAACAATATAATATCAGGGAGGTTTTTTTGAAATGGAACAGATCCGTACTCTTAATGCACTGGTTGATTATGCAAAACAAGTAGGCCCCAAGAAAATCAGCGTGGCCTGCGCCGAAGATGAAGAGGTAATGGAAGCGGTAGAGAACGCGCGCAGGGCCGGAATAGCCAACTCCTTCCTTGTAGGCGATGCAGATAAAATCAGTGAGGTCGCCAAAAAGCTTGGCATAGATCTTGCAAACTACGATGTTATAGACGAAAAGGGCGGTGGAGCGGCCTCCGCGCTTAAGGCGGTAGAAATTGTCTCCAGCGGACAGGCGCAGATCGTTATGAAGGGAATGGTCTCCACGGCGGACTTCCTCCGCGGGGTCCTGAACAAGGAAAAGGGGCTTCGTACCGGCAAGACGCTCTCACATGTCTACATCCATGAGGTAAAGGGATACGACCGCATATTTTTCATCTCAGACCCAGCGTTCAACATGTATCCTGAGCTCAAAGTAAAAGTCGATATCATAAATAACGTAGTCGAACTCGCCCATGCGTTCGGCGTAGAATGTCCGAAGGTAGCGGCGCTTGCTGCGGTGGAAGTCGTAAACTTCGATATGCCGCCGACGGTCGATGCGGCTATCCTGACCCAGATGAACCGCCGTGGTCAGATCAAGGGCTGTATAGTTGACGGTCCTCTTGCTTTGGACAACGCGGTATCTCCGGAATCGGCGCGCCACAAGGGGATCAAGTCCGATGTGGCCGGTTATGCGGACATACTGCATGTGCCTAACATTGAATCAGGCAACATACTTGCGAAAGCCATAGTATATTTTGCAGAGAACAAGACAGCCGGAATAGTTCTGGGAGCTGCGGCTCCGGTCGTCCTGACCAGCCGCGCAGACTCGGCCGAAGCAAAACTGTTCTCTATCGCGTCGGCGGTCGTACTTGCGGCACACAAGGGCAGATAACAACGAAATAGCATTTCCAAGAGCGAGAAGGCGGCATTTTATCCGTCTTCTCTGATTTTTATATAAAGATGCCGGAGATGTTCAATGACAGAGAGACTGCGATCAGAGGGCATAATACTGCGTGGAACTTACGGAGACATGGAAATCCATGTCAGACGGTGCTTTCCCAAATCGCCCAACAACATTCATATAATCCTTCTCCATGGAGTACACAGCAGCGCTAATATCGGGCTCCACAATAAATTCCGCTATCTTGCGGAATTGCTTGTAGATCGCGGCTTTACAGCGTGGCTTGTCGAGACGAGCAGGAAACTGCGGAACAGACTTGATTTTGCCGATAACATAGGCGGTTGGATAAAAGGCGCCTTTGAGGGCAAAACTTTTGCACAGGAGCAGGAAGATTTTTTTATGGCAATACGGGAAATTATTAGGCGTGTCTCTCCCGATCCGATATGGATATGGGGATTCTCCCTCGGCGGAATAATAGCGTTGTCAGCGGCTGCCGGTGCAATAGAGCCGCCGGATGGGAAGCAGCCGGCGATAGACAGAATAATACTCAGCGGGACAGGGCTCGTAGCATATCAAGAGACCGAGAGCCGTATGATGAAGATGCCCATACTCTCCACTCTGTATTCGTCGCTTTCGCAGGATATGATTACCCGTGTCAGAACAAACGGATGTATATTATTCCGCGGCAGTGAAGATGAGATATTCCCCGAACAGAGCTGTCTGGATCTTTTGGGAGGAATCGAATTGCCCGCGGAGTCAAAATATTTTCACACTGTAAAAGGAGCAGATCACTCTCTGCGTTTAAGAAACGGAAAGAATGCCCCGGACATAATGCAGGAAATGGTTGAATTTATAGTCAAAACATGGCTATAGGCCTCTTGTGCTAAAATTGACACACTGCGCTTTGGCGCAACGGGGAGGTCTTTAATGGTTCTGTATGATGGAACTCAAAATAGAACCGCAGCGTCGCCACTAAATGCAGTTTTTATCGGGAATGCGGCAGCTTTGTTTCGTGCGGAACTGTTGGTGTGGTTTCTTATTTTTGCGTTTCTTATGCCGTCCGGAACTTGTCTTGCGAAACAAGTGGACTATCAGGAACTTCAGGAAGATCCGATGGAAACCGCGTACAGGAAGCTGACTTCAACAGGGGACATCGAATGGGATGCAGAAGAGATGATCTCCGGCGGCGCGCCGGAATTTATAAAAGGCATGGCATGGCCCCTGAAGACAGGAAAAATAGGAGGGTTCTTCAGCAGAACCCGCAGGAAAGGACATAGAAAACATCTTGGCGTAGACCTGCTTGCGCCAAATGGCGCCCCGATATACGCAGTACTTGACGGTATCGTGGAGATCGTCTCAGGCGGAGGCAAAGGCTTCCGCGGTTTTGGAAAGGTCATAATAATAAACCATTCCGGGCTGCTCTGGTCGGTTTACGCTCATTGTTCGGCGACGAATGTTAAAGTAGGACAGAAGGTTAAGCTGGGGCAGCAGATAGCCGCAGTCGGTAGGACGGGTCGTGCTACGGCCTACCACCTCCATTTTGAAGTCCGCAACTCAAAAGGGACAGCGCTTGACCCCATGAAGTATCTGCCTTCATCAGGCACACTGCCGCCAGATATTCGGTAATAACCGCAGCATGACTTAACTGTTTGCCGTCAGGCGCTCAAATCATTGGCCCATGTCCATTTATGGCTGTTATAATGGAGATCAAGAGCAGGACACTGCTGGGGGAGTATAGTTGGCATATATAAACGGAGAGGCC
>JAJFTP010000055.1 GCA_021372895.1 Synergistaceae bacterium | reverse complement strand
GTTGAAGGGTACCTCAGACAAGATATTCGGGCTGCCGGATCGTGACTAATAAGCTATTGTTGCTCTTTCTTTAAGCCGGGAACATTCTCATGTTAAGCCGTTTTGATGAATACATTATCGAGGTCTTGATCACGCAAGATGCAATTGCCGGACGTGTTGCCGAGATGGGCAGAGAGGTGGCCGCCGCCTACAAGGACTCATTGCCGCTTTTGGTTGGGGTGTTGAAGGGCAGTGCCTTGTTCATGGCCGATCTTATCAAAAATATGGACATTCCTCTGGAGATGGATTTCATAGCCGTGGCAAGCTATTCTGGTGAGCAGCAACAATCCCTCGGGGCTGTGCGCATTACCAAGGACGTTGACACCATAATCGAAGGGCGGGACGTCCTCTTGGTGGAAGGCATTGTGGACACGGGGATGACCCTTGGCTATCTCCTCCGTAATCTGAAGGCACGCCAACCACGCACTATTCGCGTATGCACTTTGCTGGATAAGCCGGCCCGTCGCATCGTAAAAGTGCCAATCGCCTTCAGGGGCTTTAAAATCCCTGACCGGTTTGTAGTTGGATATGGACTTGACTTTCACCAGTTGTACCGCAACTTGCCTTATATCGGGATTCTCAGCGGTGAGGCAACAGGCCTGACAAAGGATTTAATAACAAAAAAAATTAGAAGAAAAAATGCTTGAATCTACTCAGCTTGTGAATTAGCCTATAACTAACCCCAAGAGGTTGAATTAGGAAACCCAATAAAGACGCTCAGAGACAAAGCTCAAAGGAAACTGGAAGATTCGTTCTTCCAGGGGAACGTGAGCGGAAGCGATGAGATGAGCTCTCAAGGCAAAGTTGGGCAACCGAAAAAGTCACTTGGGGCCATTTTTATTTAGGTGTGTGTTTCACATAGATTATTTTAATCTTGTCTTTTGTACTAATGTACCCCAAATTAAATTGAATCGATAAATGATTGTCTTTCGGTCTGAGGTGAATGAATCGGATTGGGTGCAACATTATAGGTGTATATGGCTGGATGACAAACTTTAGAGTTCAAGCCCTTTATTCTATGTCCGCAGGGTCTCCCGCCTGTATAATCAATCGCACGACTTCCCTCAAATGCGGGTCCGGAAGCGGCGGCATGACCGGACGAGACGCATCACAGGGGCCATGGCTCCCCCCGTTCCTGCAGGTCAGGGCTCCGGCTTTGATGATTTTTCCGATGGCGTCTGCCTCGTTGCGCGCGTCAACGCAGATCATCCGTCTGCAGGGGACAGGACATGAAAATGTATAGGTCATCCGTAGTGCTCCATCTCGTAAATAAAAGTCGTGTCTTTATAAAACATTATTTCCAACTGCATCAATCGGGCATACGCTGGATATGATCCTTCCAATACCTTAGGACGTTTCTTAAAAATGCTGACGGATGCAGAAATACCCGAACAGGAATGAATTGCCAGTAACCCTATATTCATGAGCAATTCATTCCCTGGAGAGATAAGAGACCCGAATAACAGGCTTGCTACCCTTGCCACGCCAGATCATTCCACCCAAACACCGTCCGACGCTCCACGTGGAAAACACGGCCCTACTAAACAGTTGGACGGTTTAACGTTTCGACAATCCGGCAGGAACATACGTTGCTTCGGGCTCAAGCAGTCCAAGCCGGATCAAAATGCTTCAAGCGAGGGGGCGTCTGAAAATTTACAAACGCCTGCACCACGGCGAGGTATGTTCCCCGGCGGTTCGATAGCGGCCGCCCAAGGTAAGTCACTGCCCACAGTCAAGCAGTCCTCAGCGGACTTAACTAAATCGCTCAACCGGCATAGGTATGTACAATAACTAAGGCTTTGGCGCAGACCAAAATAAGAGTATCCCTTATATCTGACTGCCTACTTTTGGAGTATATCAATCATACTATATTTAAACAGGCATAAAGGTGAAGCATCCTACAAATGATTCCGTTCGCGAGAGCAAGCGGGCAGAAGAGGCGCTGAGGGCCAGTGAGGATCGGTTCCGAAAAGTCTTTGAAAATGCTTCCATAGGCATACTGATCGCGGATCCCAATCGGAATTATCTGGCCGTGAACGACAGGTTCTGCGAGATCACGGGCTATAGCCGTGAGACATTATTGACCTTGGGATGCGGGCAGATTGTTCATCCCGACGATCAAGAAATGGATGTAGCCGAAATTGGACGTTTGATCCGCGGCGAGTCCAAATCATTTTTACGTGATCTGCGCTATGTTCATGCAAATGGATCGATCGTGTGGGTACGCGTGCACGTCTCTGTTTTCCATAGTGACTCGCAGGAAGGCATCCAGATTATTGCTGTGGTTGAGGACATAACCGACCGCAAGCGGGCCGAGGAGTCCCTGCGCCGATTTGAACTTATTGCCGAGCACAGTCGGGACATAGTCCTGTTCATGAGGTGTGACAATGGACGGCTGATAGAAGTCAATGCCGCCGCGGAGAATGCGTACGGTTACAGCCGCGAGGAGTTGTTGGCATTATCGATTCACGCCCTAAGGGCGGCTGAAACGCAGGCTTTAACTGTGAGTCAGATGGCCGAGGCAGACGTTCACGGTATCCTCTTCGAAACCATTCACCGCCGCAAAGACGGCAGTACCTTCCCCGTTGAGGTCAGTTCGCAGGGAGCAACTGTCGATGGTGTACGCATGCTGATAAGCGTAGTGCGAGACATCACCGAACGCAAAGAGATGAAGGATGCCCTGCAGGAGAGCGAAGAGTCCCTCAATGCTATATTCAATGCAGCAGCACAAGCGATTTTTCTCATGAACACCTCGGGCATTATTCTGGCCATGAATGCGTTTCTATCTGAACGTATAGGCCATAAGCCTTCAGAAATGCTTGGCCGCTGCATATACGACTTTTTGCCTGCAGATGTGGCAGCTTCCCGCCGGGCACGCGTCCAGGAAGTGATCCGGACGGGCCGTATGATTCGTATAGAGGACCAATCTGAAGGGAGATGGTTTGATAGCACCATATATCCGATTATAGATGGCGAGGGACGGGTTACTCGATTGGCTGTATTTGCTAATGATATTACAGAGCACAAGAAAGCGAAAGAAGCTCTGAGGGAGAGCGAAGAGAGGTTCCGGTCGGCCTTTGATAAGGGTGCAATCCCCATGACGCTCGCTGCGCTTGACAGCCGACTTTTATTTGTCAATGCGGCTTTCAGCAAGATGCTTGGATATTCAGAAGCAGAACTTGCCGAGATGAGTTTCTTTAAAATCACCCACCCTGACGATATCGCTGCAAACCAGGCCGGTCTGGCACCGGTTATTCGGGGTGAAAAAGATTCGTTCCGGATGGAAAAGCGATATATCCGCAAAGACAGCCGAATCATCTGGGCAGATATGAGCACGTCATCCGTACGCGATGCGAACGGCAAGCCACTCTATTATGTCACTTACGTTCAAGACACCACCGAGCGAAAACTGGCTGAACAAGCTCTGCGCGAGAGCGAGAGGCGTTACCGTATGCTTGTGGATTCGGCGCCTGACGCTGTGATTGTTCACCGGGAAGGACGATTCCTTTACTCTAATGCCCTTGCGCTCAAGTTGTACGGCGCGGAAACGCTCGAGCAGCTTCAGAGCAAAACCGTGCTTGACCTGGTTCATCCTAAGTATCGTGAGACTGTTTCTGAGAGGATGAAGCGAGTAGAAGCTGGAGAATCAGTGGAATTAAAAGAAACGGCGGTGGTTCGTTTTGACGGCCAGGTCGTTCCCATTGAGTCCGTCGCAAGCATGATGATTAATTACGAGGGAGAGCCCGCCGTTCAGGTCACCATCCGCGACATCACCGAACGCAAGCGGGCCGAAGAGGTCGTCCGGGCTTCGACGAAAAAGACGGAAACAGTCCTGGCAAGTATAACGGACATGTACGTTTCGTACGACAATGAATGGCGCTTCGTCGACCTCAACCCTGTAGCCGAAAAGCTGATAGGCCGGACTCGACAGGAACTCATCGGAAAAGTACTTTGGGAAGTGTTCCCTCAGCTCAGGGAGAGCGAAATTCATGAACATTATTTGAAAGCGGTCCGGGATAAGTGTACTTCGAGTTTCGAAGCTTATTCCCCTGCTACCGGGCACTGGCATGA
>JAJFTP010000054.1 GCA_021372895.1 Synergistaceae bacterium | reverse complement strand
ACGTAAAGCTTGCGCGGACGCGGGAATTTCATATGCGGGGCAAGTGCCCGGAATGTACCTCCGACCCAGGTAGGGATGACAGGGGCTCCTGTCTTGAGGGACATTATTGCAACACCGCCCTCCAGCGGCTGGAGGGTCCCGTCTTCGGTGCGATGACCCTCTGGACAGATAAATACGCTGAAGCCCTGTTCAAGAAATCCCATGACTATTCTGAGGAGAGCTGCAGAGCTGTTCTTGTTATCAGGGGAAACAGGCACTGAACCCATCGCTCGAAGATAAGTGCCAAAGACGGGGACTCGGAAAAGTTTTTCCCATGCCACAAACTTCAGGTGTCCGGGATAAAATGCATAGCCGACAACCGGCGGGTCAAGGTAGCTTGCGTGATTTGACGCAACAATTACAGCCCTGTTTCTTGGAATTTTCTCTTTTCCCGTTACCGTTAAACGATGGTAGAGGTTAAAATATATCATGACAATGTACAAGGTCAGATAATAAAGCAACAAGCATTCCTCCATCTCGGAAGTATCGTGCTTTAAGCATAGCGAAATGTAGTGAAATTGACAAGTTGTGAGGTGTTATTTATGGCTTCGGAAAAAATGAAAAACAACGGCACGGAGGCTGAAAGGAGGACATTCAGATCACTGGCCGGCAGGGTCGGGCGCGATTTCTGCCTCGGCTGTATAACGCTGATACCACTTGCTGTCTTGATCTTCGTCTTCTACTACATAACGCTTCTGTTGGAGTCTGTCGGCGGAATGATATTCGGGCTTACAAAATCTATCCGTTCGACATTTATAATATCTGTAATTATTGTATTCTTGCTCATCTACACAGGAAGAAAACTCAGGCGGCGGGAAAAATGGCTGTTCAGCGTAATCGAACAGTGGATCTCAAGAATACCTGTCGTCGGCGGATGGTATATGACATTCCGCGACATGGTGCAGACCTTTACTTCTGGCGGAGGCGAGCTCGGATACCTCGGAACGGCAAAAGTTCCGTGCGGCAAGGGCTATATAATCGGTTTCGTCACACACAGAGAGATGCGGGACGACGGCATACTCACTACTATCTTTGTGCCCACATCACCAAATCCTACGACAGGCCTGGTCTTCTTCTTTCCCGAAGAATCTGTGGAGTACATAGATATGACACCTGAAAAAGCATTCACGACTATAATATCTCTGGGCATGAAGGGATAGGGATAAGATCGGCAACGGGAATGGTTTATTCGTGGACTCCGCTGTTGAATGGAGAGGGGCGGTATTCTCAATGGAAGATAAGAAGATCGGTGTCGCAGCAATTATCATTGAGGACGCGGCATCAGCTCATGAAGTCAATGATGTGCTGCATAAGTTTGGCAGGCTGATCGTCGGAAGGCTCGGCATCCCGTACAGGGAGCGAGGTGTTAACGTCATCTCTGTCGTGCTCGACGGCACTCCTGATGAGATCAGCGCTCTGACCGGACAGTTGGGGAAAATTGCCGATGTTACAGTTAAGGCAGCTGTATCAAAAAAATAACTGCGCATACATAAAATATAATCTCGATTTAAACAGCCGATCATCCGGACGGGCTGCTTAAAAAAACCGGTGCCGAAACCGCGCAAAGGACTTACAGGCGGCAATCGGTCAAAGTTACATTAAAAGGAGGACAACATGCAGGACACTCCACGTGCAAACAGACTTCACATAGGTTTCTACGGAAGACGCAACGCCGGTAAATCCAGCCTTATCAACCTTGTGACGGGGCAGAACACAGCTCTTGTTTCCGAGCATGCAGGAACCACTACAGATCCTGTCATCAAGAGCATGGAGCTTTTTCCGATAGGCCCCATTGCAGTTATCGATACCGCGGGGCTTGACGATACGGGAGACCTTGGCAAGCTGCGTGTCTCACGCACAAAAGAGATGATGGACAGGACGGACCTTGCCCTGCTGGTAATACCGGCACAGGATGCGGCCGATATAAAAGAAGAAAAGGCATGGCTTGAGGAACTGAGGATCCGAAAGATAGTCACTATAGGTGTCCTGAACCAGACTGACAGGATCGCAGAAGAGATAATCGAGCCGCTGCGCACACGTCTGTCCGACGAGCTTTCTGTCCCGTTTGTCGCCGTGTCCGCTATGGACAGGTCATGCCGTGCGGAACTTCTTTCGGCTATAGTCCGGAGCGCACCGACTGACTTCGAAAGCCCCACTCTTGTGGGGGACCTCTTCAAACCAGGGGCAGCAATTGTTCTCGTTGCACCGCAGGATATACAGGCACCCAAGGGCAGGCTTATTCTGCCGCAGGTGCAGGTCATCCGTGACATTCTGGACAACAGCGGGCTTGCCCTGACAGCTACTGCAGATCAGCTACCGCGCCTGCTCGACTCTTTAAAAGAACCTCCGTCTCTGGTAATAACGGACTCACAGGTCTTTAAGCAGGTAAACGATCTGCTTCCTTCCTCCGTCCCGCTCACTTCGTTTTCTATAATAATGGCTCGCAGCAAGGGAGATCTCACAACTTTTGTGCGGGGCGCACGTGCTATAGAAAATCTTAAGGAGAGCGACAAAGTCCTTATAGCCGAGGCATGCACACACGCGCCTCTCCGCGAGGACATAGGACGCGAGAAACTTCCCAGATGGCTGCGTCAGAAGGTGGGGCCGGGATTGACGGTTGACATTGCAACAGGGCTGGACTTCTCTTCGAATCTCCGGGATTACGCACTGATAATTCACTGCGGCGGCTGCATGTTCACACGTAAACAGCTTATGTCAAGGCTTATCAAGGCTGAAGCCGAGGGTGTGCCGATATCGAACTACGGCATAGCAATCGCACAGTTGAACGGTATATTGGACAGGGTCATAGCGATATTCCCCGATATAGAGAAAAAAGACTAGTTACTTCATATCTTTGCGGTAGTTAAAAATACTTTGGCAATCACCAGTTATATGCATAATACATCAAATTATGCTATGCTACGCTTGCTTGGGTGGATGTATATTTTTGTGGCAGCGCCCAAAAACCAAGGAGGATGATTGTTGGTGAGTTCCGACATAACCGGCAGTATTGTTCTGCTGGCTGTTTTGCTGATCCTGTCCATATATTTCAGCGCGACTGAGACGTCGATAACAGCGGCAGGCAAGGGAAAGTTACGTGCATTATCTGATGAATACCCACATCGCAAGAAAGGTTTCATGTGGCTGGCGAACAACACAGCCAGGGCGGTCAATGTGACCCTTATAGGAAATAATCTTGTAAATATTGCGGCAAGTGCCGTTGCAACATCTGTGGCTATAAAGCTCTTCGGCTCTCTGGGTCCCATGCTGGCTGTAGCGGTCATGAGCATACTTATCGTTGTTTTCTGTGAAATCCTTCCAAAAAATGTAGCAATAGCAAAAAAAGAGAGCGTCCTTCTTTTCAGTCTGCCATTTCTGCAGTTTTTCAGTTTCATAATCGCACCTATAACATGGATTCTGCTTGTGACCCTTCGCGTCATCGGAAAGGTTATCGGAATGGATCTTGTCTCATACAGTTCTCTGATCTCACGGGAAGAAATAGAACAGATCGTCGCGGAAAGCGGCGCGGCAGGGGCACTTGAAGAAGATGAACGCAGGATGATACACAGCGTAATAGCATTTGAGGAGAAGCGGGTATGCGAGGTCATGGAGCCCCGCATAGATATATCTGCGATCGAGGAAAACGGCACTGCGGAGGAAGCTGTCAGGATATTTCTCAAAAGCGGCCATTCACGCATACCGGTTTACAAAGAAGACCTTGACAATATCATAGGCATACTTTACGCAAAAGACCTTCTGGGGCCGCTTTTGAGCGGCGAGCAAAAAATCTCAATACTCAAACTGATGCGCAGCCCGCTATTTGTCCCGGAAACGATGAAAACTGACGAAGCCCTGGACACAATGAAGAAATACAAGACACATCTCGCCATCGTAGTGGACGAGTACGGCGGAACAGCCGGACTTATTACCCTCGAGGACCTGATCGAAGAGATAGTAGGG
This sequence comes from Synergistaceae bacterium, assembly GCA_021372895.1. NCBI lineage: Bacteria > Thermotogati > Synergistota > Synergistia > Synergistales > Synergistaceae > Synergistaceae bacterium. Next base: position 41,482 of record JAJFTP010000054.1, on the reverse strand, counting down.
GATATACAGGACGAATACGACACGGAAACTCCGGAGATAATGAAGGAATCGGAAAACACATACATTGTACAGGGGCAAGTAAATATAGAAGAGCTGTCCGAAGCGCTGGAATATCCCTTCGACACGACTTTCGAGGATGTTGACACTCTGGCCGGAATGGTCCTTGAGCTGTCAGGCAACTTCCCTAAGCAGGGTCAGGTCATTTCTTATGGCTCATGGGACATACAGGTCCTTGAGGTACATAAACACAGGATCCTGCAGGTGCGTATGAAGTATATAAAGGAACGCCAAGAAGAGGCTATAGCGGATTGACGGAAGACCGCTCCAAGGTGTGTAAGCCAAAACAGACTGTATATAGCAGTACGGTCAGCTGCTCAGAAAGACCTCTTCAATAATAATATGTCTTGAGGCGGAATCTTTACAAATATATTATCCCCGGCACAGATATTCTCTGACTGCCGTTTTGGCGTTTCTATGCGGATGTGGGAGAAATTGCAGGAAGGATTTGTATTCTCCGGCTGAAGAATGAATATTGATGAAAAGACATCCTGCGTCACACGCAGTACCCGGCAACGGATGACATTTTCATCCCGACCGTCACAAGGAACGATAAAATGGGAACGCACACCGATGTAACGGATATCATCCGCGACTCTGTCACATTTCAGTTCAACATTCCAGTCAATGGCGCGAACTCTGTTTTCATTAAGACGCTCTATCCTCGAATAGTTCTTACAGCCGGAGAGGATCGCTGCTGCGAGTGTCTGCGGGGCCTCGAAGAGATCCCTTACCGGGCATACGCGCTCCGAATGTCCCATGTTCATGACACAGACCTTCCCGCAAATGCGGTAGACTTCGTCGCGGTTATGCGAGACATAAAGCGTTGTGCCTCTGAAGCTTTCGAGCAACTGCACAAGCTCTTGTTCAAGCTGCCAGCGCAGGTAACTGTCAAGTGCCGAGAGAGGTTCGTCAAGCATTATTATCGACGGATCGCTTGCTAAGATACGCGCCAGTGCGACGCGCTGCTGCTGACCGCCGGATAACTGCACAGGATAGTGGTGTTCCAGTCCGTTTATGTAGAAACTCTCCATAAGTGAGCGCAGACGTTCGCCTTTGTTCCTGCATTTTTTCCCGCGCGCAAGTACCGACATGATATTCTGTTCGACTGTCATGTTCGGAAAGAGCGCATAGTTCTGGAAAAGCAAGCCGACATGCCGGTCCTGCGGAGGTATGTTTATTTTCTTTTTGGAATCGAAGAGAATGGCTCCGTCTACAATGATCCTACCCTCATCAGGGCGCACGACGCCGGATATGCATTTAAGCGTCATACTCTTGCCGCAGCCGGAGGCGCCAAACAGAGCAAGGACATCATTTTCTGCCTCAAATTCCACGTCGAGCGCAAAATCTCCGAATGATTTTTTTATCTTTACATATATCGACATATCTTGTGACTCCTATATCTCTTCCGTGAGGACGTCTTTTACTGTGCCCTTCGGCTGGCGGTAACGGCTCTCAAGCATGTTTACCGCTATAAGCACTATGAAGGATATCACGAGGTTTATGGCGACCCACTTGTAAGCAAGCGCGTCATTGCCCTCGCGCCAGAGCTGATAGACTGTCGTGGATATAGTTGCCGTTCTGCCGGGTATATAACCTGTTACCATGCTCGTTGCCCCATACTCCCCGAGAGCTCGCGCAAAAGCCAGGACTGTACCTGCAAGGATCCCCTGTTTGCAGTTGGGCATGATTACGCGCCAGAAAAGGAAAGTATTGGAGAGGCCCAGTGTCTGCCCGGAATAGAGAAGGGTTTCATCAAACGACTCGAACGCACCGCGGACAGTGCGGTACATGAGCGGGAATGCGACAATAGTGGTAGCGAATATAGCAGAGTACCACGTCATTGTCATTTTAAAGCCATACATCTCAAGTATCCGTGAGCCTATAGGTCCAAGCGGGCCGATGGTCTTGAGCAGAAAGAAACCGACCACGGTGGGAGGCAGTACCATAGGAAGCGTCAGTATACAGTCAAGCACACCCTTAATGAGACGGGGCGTCTTTGCAATGTAGTAAGCTGCGCATATTCCCATAAAGAACGTAATAAACGTCGAGATAGCGGCAACGCGCAGAGAGTTATAAAGCGGGAACCAGTCCATATCCATCATTCCCTTGCCAGTCAGATCGAGCAGGAGACCTCCCATTATTTCACATGCCAGATAGGAAGAGGGACCACGCAGGAAAGCCAAGTGCTCTGCGTCCGGCTTCCCTGCGTGATGAACGGAAAATTTTATTTTGCAGGGATCGCAAAACCAATGCTCTTAAAAATTTTGACACTGGCATCACCCTTTAAGTATTCTATAAATGCCTTGGCCGCTTTTTCATTCTTTGTCCCCTTGAGTATCGCTGCGGGATATGTTATCGGCTTATAGCTGCCTTTCGGTGCTTCGGCCGCTATATCGACACCATTCGAAGTTGCGGCATCAGTACTGTAGACTATACCGCAGTCAACCGCTCCTGCCGCTACCTGTGAAAGGACTTCCTTGACATTGCCGGCATAGCTTATTTTGTTCATTTCCTTGAGTTTGTCCCACAGACCAAGGTTCGTATATACCTCTGCCGCATACTGTCCGGCAGGAACGTCTGAATTGCCGAGTGCGATAAGGCGCACCTTGTCCGTCATAACATCCTTGAAATCATTGATGCCCTTTAAGTTGTGCCCCTTTGGGACAACCATGACGACTTTGTTGGAGACAATGTTGAAACGCGTTCCGTCCATGACAAAGTCAAGCTTCTGCGTATTGACCTTCGGGTCTGCCTTTATATCGATCTGATCCATCTGCTTCTGGCCTGCCGAGATGAAGATGTCACAGTCCGCACCCTGTTCTATCTGCGTCTTAAGCGTTCCGCTTGAGTCAAAATTGTAGATGATCTTAACATCGGGGGCCACCTTTTTATACTGCTCGGCGATCTGTTTCATCGCCTCAGTCATCGATGCCGCGGCAAAAACAGTGAGTTCTGTATCCGCAAAGCCGGCAACCGGATGAGCAATAACAACTGGGGTGCAGAACAGTATAGCAGCAAGGATAAATGCAATACGTTTCATCATTTTCATAATCTGACCACTTCTCCCTTTTATGCAACTGTGTCGCAAATGGGCATATTATAAAACATGGCTAATATTTATGCAACCAAGTTGTATTTTAAAACAGCTGCCTTTTGTACAAAATTTTGCGTGCGGATCGCATGAATTTCGTAAGTTGAGGATCCCGGGCTTCTACGAATGAGTAATGGTACGCGGTGATTTTTCAGCTGATACCCAAAGAACCGCAATTTCAGGGCAGCACAAAAAATGCCCCGAAATGATCGGGGCGTTCCGATATATTCTTCGGATTTTACATCTTATAGCTTATCCGTTACGCGGCCATCAGGCCAGTAATACTTTGTCACAGGTTTACTGCCGCCTGCCACCGGCGCCGTTTCTTTCCCCTGCCACTGGACGGCAGTCTTTCCGGGATTGCCAAATCTCACTCGTATAGGAGTGTTATCTCCGACATCATACTCTTTGACCTCTCCCTGCTTGAGGAGACCCTCAAAAAAAACCGTAGTCCCCTGGCTTACTTTGACCCAGACAATTCCCGAAGGGATGATCCTGAGCATTTTGGAGCCGGCAGCCGTCGGCTTCTGCTGCGCCGGATCTATATTCTTCATGGCTGTCTTGTCAGTTACAGTCCCGCCATCCATCCATGAGAGGTCGACAGATGCCGCGGTATCAGCCGACTTAGCGGCAACTGGGGCTGCATCACTGGAAGCAGCCGGAACCTGGGCAACACCAGAAACAGATGCTTCCTTAGCGGCGGTTATCGGCGCAGTCCCTCCGTCATTAGGGCTGGTAGCAACTCTGCTGAGGTCGCCCCTGTACTGCCATGTGATCCATGCAGCCGCACCAAGCGATATTATGACAAGAAAATAAAGCCATAGATAGGATCTTGGCCTGAACACCTTAGGAGCGCCGCTGTAATTCCGCTCCGTCTCACGAGCTTTGATGACATCCGAAGTAATTTTCTGGCCTTTCGTGAGATTATCGTATATATTCCAGATATCCTCGGCACTTAGGTACTCGCAGTATTGCCTAAGAAAACTTCGGACATAGAGCCCTGTGGGAAGGGCTTCGAGACGGCCTTCTTCTATTGCGGTCAAATAACGTTTATTGATCTTTGTCTTCTGTGAGATGTCCTCAATTGCAAGACCCTGTGCCTCTCTAAGGCTCTTTAGTTTTGAGCCTAGATCTATGAACTGTGTTTTTTTATCATCAACAGCGTTATTTCCTGGTTCCATGAAGGGTTACCCCCTTTCAGCCTTTTCTCTCATCTGCTTTATAACTTGATTTGGATCCGGCTGTCCAAATACCGCGTTTCCCGCAACAACGACGTCGCACCCATATCCGACGGCTGCAGCAATGTTTTCGGGCCCCAGTCCGCCATCCATCTCAATTAGAAAATCCCATCCATGTTCGCCGCGCCACTTTGAAAGCATAGAGACCTTTCCGAGTACCTCAGGTATAAACGACTGACCCCCATATCCTGGATTGACAGACATTACAAGAACAAGATCCGCCATGTGCAGTATCGGCAAGAGTATCTCAGCCGGGGTCCCCGGGTTGATGGAAACGCCGGCTCTACATCCTGCGGACCGGATCTTCTGCAACACCCTATGTATGTGCGGAGTGGCTTCCGAGTGCACAGTCAGAACGGAGGGCTTTTCTGCCAGAAATATATCGACGAAAGATTCGGGAGGCTCGACCATGATATGCACGTCAATGAACGCTGAGGGGTATCTCTTTCTCAGTGCCCTGACCAGAGACGGCCCGTAAGAAAGATTCGGCACGAAATGCCCGTCCATTATATCTACATGAAGCCAGTCAGCCTCCCCCTCAAGGCTCTCAATATGGCGCTCCATGTTAAGTGCATCTGCGGAGAGAAGAGACGGAGCTATCAGCACAGGTTTGTCTCTTTTCAATTCTATCATTTGAAACGATCCTGCCATACAAAGTCGCCTCCAAGATAAATTGTTATCATCGCTTCACCGGTGTATGGGGCATTGATCGAAATATACTCGCCGCTGTTGGCCATGGAGTCTTTCAGTACTCTGGTCCCAGACGAATCCGTGATCTCTATCTTCAGCGATAAAGGTTTGCTGAGAGGCGGTACCTGATAGCGGATCCTTGCAGTCTTTTTAGGCACTTCCGGAACCTTTGCCGTTTCAGGCTTTATCTCCGTCGGTTGTGTCACCGGCTCCTTTACAGGTTCTTTCACCGGTTCTTTCACCGGTTCTTTCTTTACTTCCGCCGGCTTCACCGCCACTGCAGGATCCTCAGATATCTTTGACGGGATCTGGGACGGCTCCAGATCTTTTACGACGACGGTCCTGATGGCATCCGCCCTCTGCTTGTCCTGGTCGTTTGCCGGCGGAGCGTCAGGAGTGACCTCTCCGGCAACGGGCGTTCTTGCGAGAGTTATATTTATCTGAGTGCCTGCCGGTACCTTAGCACCGCTCTTCGGCATAGTGTAGAGGACAGTTCCGGCCGGGACTGCTGAGGACGGCGAATCGACGACAGCGGCTGCGACAAGACCTATCTGTTCAAGCACCTGCCGTACAACATCAATATTCTGGCCCCTGAGGTCGGGAACTTCAACAAAAGAACTGCTCCCTGTGCTTCCGGCGCTGACCAGCAGGCTGACCATGCAGTTAGCCGCAACCTGCTGCGGCGCAGCCGGATTCTGCGCGATAATGGAACCGGCAGGCTTGAGCTTGTCAGTAACCCGCAGGATCTTACTTACCTTGAAACCGGCCTCACTGAGCCGTTTTACGCCATCTTCAAACTTGAGACCGCGCACATCGGGCATCGGCATAATCGCACCGCCCTTGCTTACTCTGAGAAGGATGACCTTCCCACTGGAAACCTTTTCTCCGGCTGGGATGTTCTGGGAGACTACCGTATCAATTCTCTGCGGGGAGTCGACTTTATCGACCTTGACAAGAAGCCCTTGACTCTGCAGCAAATCTACCGCATTGACAAATTCCATACCGACTACGGAGGGAACCGATATCTCCTTATCTTCCATAAAAATAGTTTTGATGCCTATAAACGCGCAGATCACTATCACAAGAAATGCTGTGATCATTCCCCAACGGTGAAGTTTGCTCATTTTAAGTTCACCTCCGCACTATTTGCGCTTTGAAAGAAGCGCCAGATAGAATCCGTCGATCCACGGCAGTCCGGGCCATATAACTGTTCCAAATGGCCTGCCTTTTATCATGAGTTTGTGGGCCCTTTCAACCGGCAGCTCCGCAAGTTCGGGATGCTGCGCCAGAACGGCGGCAACGACTTTTTCATTTTCCTCTCTGAAAAGACTGCATGTGCTGTAAGCTATTATGCCGCCGGGCCTTACAAGGGTAACCGCACGTTCAAGGAGTCTGCGCTGTAGTTCCGCAGTCTGCGTTACCATCTCAGGCGTAGAGCGCCACTTGCCCTCCGGATGCCTTCCCCACGTGCCGCTGCCGGAGCATGGTGCGTCAACCAGAACGGCGGACGGCTGTTTCTGCGGTTCAAGCTTAAGCGCGTCTCCGACGATGAACTTTACCCTGTCCCCGGCATGTACCCTGATCATCTCAAACCGAGCTGATTTTATCCTCGGTTCGGACAGATCCCACGCCTCAATTTCTGCATCCGGCACAAGGTCAGCCAGCTGTCCTGTCTTTATTCCGCGTCCGCAGCACATATCAAGCAACGGCCCGCCCTTCCAGCGTTTGCAGAGGGCCTCTGCTATAAACATCGACGATTCGCTCTGGGGCGTTACCTTCCCCTCGCCGAACCCGGGGATATCAAGAGGATACGGGTTTGAAGAAGTACGTATGGAATATTTAAGGAACGGCGATGCCCAGCCTTTTTGCCCCGAAGCATTATACTCTTCAAGCCATTCATCCCTGTCCACTCCGCTTGAAAGCCTCAGAGAGAGGTATGTCTTCATCCCACTCAAACGTACCAGATGCTTTGCGTCCGGTATGGACAAGTCCTTTGACCACTGGGCGGCCACCCAGCCGGGAACACCCCAAAATAGGGCCTGATCCCTCAGCGCGCTGCTCTTTTTCAATTCGGCAAGATACGGCTTTGCCTCGTCAGCCACAGTGTGGAGCACCGCATTGACAAGAGCGATATCCCTTTCCTCTCCTGCTGTCTTTATCGCCTGGACAAGTCCGTTTATTAAGACCGGAAGCGCAAAATATCGCAACTCGATGATCCCGGCAATACCAACTATCAGAGCGCTGTTGGTCAGTGTCGGGATGTCTTTGGGGCTGCGCTTGCAATAGCGCATGAGCAGATGCTTCCACAATCCCTGCCTGCGCAGCGAACAGTAGATAAGCGTCGCGGCAAGGGTCCTGTCCGATGGAGCAATGTTTGTATATATTTTTCTAAGCGCTTCAGCGGCAAACGCACCGTTGCATACCTCGCCGTAAACCTGAAGGGCGGCCTCTATGCCTCTCATCGATAGAAATCACCTCTATACGCGGACAATACCCGCTGTTTCATGGAAAACAACAAAAAAATTAGGAGGCAGCATTTACGCCACCTCCTATAGTTTACACTATTTTTTAGTCTCTGCGCATTCCTCGAAGAGCAAGAAGCCTCACCAGCTGCAAAATAGTCATGACAAGAGCCGCGACGTAGGTCAGTGCGGCTGCGTCCAGCACTGATTTAGCTCCGCCTATTTCTCCCTGTGTGAGCAAGCCTGTCCCTGAGAGCAGTTTTAGCGCCCGTGCGCTGGCATCAAACTCGACCGGGAGCGTAACAAGATGGAACACAAGAACCCCGCAGAACAGCAAAATCCCCAGGTTCAGCAAATTCAACGAGCCCATTATGAGCCCGATGAAAAAGAGCGGCATGGAAAGAGTAGAGCCGATATTCACGGCAGGAACGATGGCATTTCGAATTCTCAGAAACGCATAGCCCTCCTTGTCCTGTATAGCATGTCCGACTTCATGGGCCGCTACGCCGATAGCAGCTATGCTGGAGTTGCCGGAGACAGAGTCCGAGAGACGCAGCACCTTTGCCGACGGGTCATAATGGTCGGTCAGTTGTCCCGGTATCCTTTCAACTCTGACACCGCCAAGCCCAAACCTGTCAAGCAGTATCCGCGACACCTGATCCGCTGTGACGCCGCGCTGCGCGGTTATTTCGCTGTATTTTGAAAACGTAGTCTTTACTCTGAACTGCGCCCATAACGAAAGGATAAGCGCCGGGATCAGAAGGACCATTGTAGGATCCAAAAACGGATATATCATTTTTATTGCACCTCCATCCAAAGTGATAATAATAGTCTACATTAGTCAGAGCACTTTTGTCCTCCGTAAAATTCCGCAATCCCTTCCACAACTCTTTCCTGCTCCTCCATGAGAAGCTCAGGGAACATCGGAAGCGCTATAACTTCATTGGAAAGCATCTCTGCGACAGGGAAATCTCCCTCTTTGAAGCCAAGATAAGCAAAGCAGTGCTGGAGGTGCAGAGCAAGAGGATAATAGACCCTCGTCACAATACCGCGCTCGGCCAGAAACTTCTGAAGCTTATCCCTGTCCTTTGCACGGGCTACATACTGGTGATAAACATGTCTGTTGCCAGGCTGCTCCACGGGAGGCACCACCAAGTCCAGGATCCCCTTCTCACCAAGGAGCATCATATAGCGTTCCGCAACTATGCGGCGCTCCTCATTCCACTCCTCAAGATGGCGGAGGCGGACACGAAGTATAGCTGCCTGTATGGCGTCAAGACGGCTGTTGATGCCGATCTCGTCGTGGTAATACATCCTGCCCGAACCGTGCACCCTCAGGCTTTTGATCCGTTCCGCACGAGCCTCGTTGTTTGGGACTGAGACCATCCCTCCGTCGCCGTAGCATCCCAGGTTCTTAGTCGGGAAGAAGGAGAAGCAGCCCATGTCTCCTATCGAACCGGCGTGGCAGACCTTTCCGTAGATAATGCGATGTGAACCGATGGCCTGCGCGCAGTCTTCGACCAGAGTGATGTTTCTCTTTTTCAGTTCGTCTTTTATGAGTTCAAGCCTGCATGTCTGTCCAAAGAGGTGAACGGGAAGGACGGCCTTTGTGCGCGGAGTTATTTTTTCCAGTACCGACTCCATAGACAGGTTGTAGCTGTCCGGTTCAACATCAGCAAAGACAGGGGTCGCGCCGCACCTGGTGATGCAGCTCGCCGTGGAAAAAAATGTGAACGGCGTCGTTATGACCTCATCCCCCTCTTTCAGGTCAAGCGACATAAGAGCAAGGACAAGCGCATCTGTTCCGGATGCACAGCCCACCGTGCTCCCCACTCCGAGATATGCGGCTATCTCTTTCTCAAGCGCCTCGACCTCAGGACCGAGTATAAAATGCTGTGATTCAAGAACTCTGTCTACTGCTACTTTGATTTCTTCTTTGACTCGTGCGTAATTTCTCGTAAGGTCAAAAGAAGGTATGTTTTTCTGTTCCGTCATATTTACTTCCTCCCTAATTATTACGATAAATACGGATGATTTTAACGTATGGCGCCTGTTTTTGCTCTGATGCCTTCATGCCTGTTTTCAGGTATGGCAAGTGCCTTGTGCGAATGACGAAGGTGTTCCTTCATCAGTTCTTCCGCACATTCCATATCTCTTGCGGCAATCGCCTTCAGGATGCCTCTGTGCTCTTCGGTGCTGTAATTTGTATCTTCGTCGAAAGGGTCATAGAAAAGGATATAAACATTCGTGCGAAGAATTATGTTTTCTATGTACTCGCGGAGTATAACATTCTTGCTGGACTCCGCAACAAGCCTGTGAAATGTGTTATTTACCTCCAGATATGCATCTAGGTCATGAGCCGCAAAAGCATCCTCCTCGGCGGAGAGGACAGCCTCCATCTTATCCATCGCCCTGCTGTCTATGCCGTTGATACATGCGAGATGAACGCTGAGAGCTTCAAGATATTCACGGACGGCATATGCACTTTCCATCTCCCTGGCTGTAGGGGCGGCAACCCTCGCGCCGCTGTTAGGTATAATCACCACAAGCCCCTCTGCAGCAAGGCGGCGAAGCGCTTCCCTGACAGGCGTCCTGCTGACGCCCATGCCATTTGCGATCTTGACTTCAGGCAATCTTTCTCCCGGCAAGAGACTCTTGCTTACTATCCTGCCCCTGAGCTCAAGATAGACAAAATCCGATGAAGTGCTATAAAATCTTGAATGGTGGATCATTACAAAAAACCTCCTGTGAATGGTACGGGAAACGTATACGCAGCCTAATGTAGAACAAGAACGCCTAATCTTAGCATAAATCTACTCATTGGCAAGAAGGACAAGGCTTCGGATATTTTAACACTTATCTAAAAATTCAAACTTAGTTTTTATCCCGCATAAATACTTTGACATAATTTTTTTTCAGAATAGAATTGATGCATGAATAGACGAATATTGGTTTTGTGTCTCTCCTTCGGCACCATTATTGCTTACGGCTATGCGCTCGGCGGCCTCGGCGGATACATGTTCGGCAGGGGCCGGCCTTTTCTTGTCGCAGCCGGCTTGATTGGCGGTACGCTCTGTGCGTGGCTTGCACTGCACATCTGGAGGGTTTACCTTGATGAAATAGCGGCCGAGGACGCTGAGATCGAACGCCTTGACTGCAAAAAAGAGAACAAAAACGACGACGGCAACTACTAATTTTTGTAATACGCGGCAACTTTTGACGCAATTTTAGCAGCGGCGCCACGCTCAAACGGTATGTCCGCATAACCCTCGACTATCCTGTTTAAAGCATCGGGAGAACATAGAAGATCGCCAACGAGATCGGCGACCATGGAAGGTGTCATTATGCCTCGATGTTCTGGGACTATCATTTTCCCTGCCAGCCTGTTGGGCAGGGAAACAAGCTTTTCCCTGCCGCTGTACCATAGGACGAGCCTCTTTTTAAGCCCTTTTGCACCGGGAACGGACAGAGGTATCATTCCTGCTATCCCGTCAAGCGGAATATTCTCCGCCTCATTAAGAGGAGCAACCATCAGCAGGGGAACTCCAAGCGACGCGATCTGCAGGTTATTCGTACCAGGCAGAGCTACGGCGAGCTTTGATGCCTTAATTGCCTCAAACGTATTCTTCCTTATAAGCTTTATTTTCCCGGCACCGTTCCATGCAATTTCCTCCACACACCCGTCGCCATACCACTCTATGCCGGCCCTGTTAAGCCCTTCCTGCAGACGCTCCTCGTCAACGGTCGGAGCAACCGGCATAAATACTCTGCATTGGGGAAACCTGCAGAGGACCTCCCTGGCTGCGAGACTGAAAAAAGCAAATCCATTCTGATACTCAAACGGCCTGCTGCCTGGGAGAAACGAAATGGCGTCCTCCCCTTCAGCGATGCCAAACTTGGCCTTCATCTCAGACATAGATCCGCATTTGGGTACACTGTCAAGGATAAGATCTCCTACCGGCGTGTATTTATCATTTTTGATCCCGCGCTTTTTGAAACGTGCCTCAGCCCTTGCGTCGGGTATAAAATAATGGCTGACCCGCGTACCCCACTTTGGCCTCGCTGTGTAAATCATCCAGCTGCCGCGCAGTTTCATAGAGAGTATCGCACCAAAAAGGGGGTCTCCTCCGAGCTGCAGCACAAGGTTTTTCCCTGAGTCATCACGCACCGCGTTCTTCCATAATCCCTTAAACGCCACCGTATCATCCACGCCGCCGATTACAGAGCCGTACTCCATTTCCCTGCCGCTTGCGTACTGGCACGGAAGCACAACCAGCGTGACCTTTGCGGAGATGTCTTCATTCTGAAGAGCGGCCGCGACAGGCTTGACCCAGCCGGAAATCTCCCCGGGAGAATTAGACAATATATAAAGATTATCCATAATGCTGTTCCTGCCCTTCAAAGGTATCTCACGCTGTCTTTTGAATGTATGCGCGTGATGGTATAATTATAAGGTTAAAAGAGGAAGATAGGAGAGTTTTTTTATGTTTATTCCACTTGAAGGTGACAACATCGTCTGCCTCGCAAATATCATTGCAATATACCGCGGCACAGAGGGGACAGAGATACTGCGCTTGGACGGAACTGTAGAAAAAACGGTATTTTCGCCTCCTACCCTCAAAAAAAGACTAATTGCCCTGAGAGAACAATCCACAGTTCAAGGAAGGAGTTTTTAATAAAAATGGATAAAATGGATATACCAAACAACGCCCCCGTGACATCAGCTTCAGATTCAGCTTACTCGGCAAAGGACATACACGTTCTTGAGGGACTGGAAGCGGTACGCAAACGCCCCGGCATGTATATAGGAGATCAGGGATCGCGCGGCCTTCATCACCTTGTCTACGAGGTCATCGACAACTCAATTGACGAATCACTGGCCGGTTTCTGCGACACTATCAATGTAACTATAAATCCTGACGGCAGCGTTACAGTTGTCGACAATGGGCGCGGGATCCCGACAGAGATGCACGAATCAGGCAGGTGTGCAGCGGAAGTCGTAATGACGATCCTCCACGCGGGAGGCAAGTTCGATAAGAGCGCCTATCAGGTCTCGGGTGGGCTGCACGGTGTCGGGGTCTCAGTAGTGAACGCTCTGTCGGCATGGCTCGAGCTTACGATATGGCGCAACGGCAAGGAATATCATCAGCGCTACGAGCGCGGCAACCCCGTCACGGAACTCGAGGTCGTCGGTAACACCGATATACGCGGCACAAGAGTACAGTTCATGCCGGACGATGAAATTTTCTCAAATACCGAGTATCAGGCTGATATACTCAAATCACGCATGCGCGAGCTTGCTTTCCTCAACTCGCACATAACGATAAATTTTGAGGACTTACGGAGTGATAAACTCCAACAGCGCACTTACCATTATCCGGGAGGTATCTCTTCTTTTGTGGAATACCTCAACAAGGGCAAGGAAGTCCTCTTCAAAGAACCGATCCTTATAAAGGGTGAAAAGGACAAAACAGAGATAGAACTAGCGATACAGTACAACGACTCATATATGGAACGTCTGTACGGCTTCGTGAACCTCATCAACACAATAGAGGGCGGCACACACGTCGCCGGCTTCCGCACGGCGCTCACACGCGCGGTCAACGATGAGGCACGGAAACTTAAGATACTCAAGGAAAAAGACGTGAATCTCAGCGGCGACGACCTCAAAGAGGGGCTTACCGCCGTTATCTCAGTCAAAGTCATGGAACCTCAGTTTGAGGGGCAAACAAAGACAAAACTCGGCAACAGCGACGTGAAGGGCATCGTTGATTCACTCGTCTACGAAGGCCTCAAGAACGCCCTCGACGAACGCCCTGAAATATTGAAACCAATAGTCGAGAGCGCAATACGTGCAAGGCAGGCGCGCGAAGCCGCAAAGAAGGCAAAGGAACTCGTCCGCCGTAAATCCATAATGAGCGGCCTTACTTTGCCCGGGAAGCTCTCCGACTGCTCAAACAGAAACCCTGCGGACTGCGAGATATATATAGTAGAGGGAGACAGCGCAGGAGGCAGCGCAAAACAGGGACGCAACCGTGAGTTCCAGGCGATACTGCCGCTTCGCGGAAAGATACTGAACGTCGAAAAAGCACGCCTCGAAAAAATCCTGAGCAGCGAAACAATACGCAACATCATACTTGCGCTGGGCTGTGGCGTAGGCGATGACTTCAACGAAGACAAACTTCGCTACCACAAGATATTCATTATGGCAGATGCCGACGTAGACGGTGCGCATATCCGGACCCTGCTCCTCACGCTCTTCTTCCGCTACATGCCGCAGATAATAGACAACGGCTACCTCTACGTAGCGCAGCCGCCGCTCTTCCGCGTACAGTGCGGCAAGGATATCAACTACTGCTTCTCCGAAAAAGAGATGAAGGAAATCCAGTCCAAGTCCATGGGCAAAAAGATTGACGTCCAGCGATACAAGGGACTTGGCGAAATGAACGCCGAACAGCTATGGGAGACAACTATGAATCCTGAGAACCGCATAATAAATCGGGTCGAGGTACAGGATGCAGTAGAAGCCGATGAACTCTTCGGCATATTGATGGGCGATGTGGTCGAACCGCGCCGCAAGTTCATCGAAATGTATGGGCATGAGGTAAGGAACCTGGATATATAAAAACGCTCCTCAATAAATATCTCAAGCATGGAAAGAGCCTTAACGATGGCGACAATGTCATAATTCAGGGTGACAGCAGCAACTTGACTCAAAATTTTGCCGAGGGGGCGGGAACTGTAATGTATGAAATAGTTTTAGTGCGGCATGGAGAGAGCACCTGGAACAACGAGAACCGATTCACGGGATGGACAGATGTCCCGCTTTCAGACAAGGGAATTTCTGAGGCAATATCCGCCGGCAGACTGCTGAAAGCAGATGGATACGTCTTCGACAAGGCTTACACGTCGGTGCTTAAGCGCGCAATCAAGACTCTCTGGATCGTACTTGAAGAGATGGATCTCATGTGGATACCTGTCGAGCATTCATGGAGGCTCAATGAGAGGCACTACGGAGCACTCCAGGGGCTCAATAAAGCGGAGACAGCGGCACAGTACGGAGATGAACAGGTCAAGATATGGCGCCGAAGTTACAGCACCCGCCCCCCGCTGCTGGAAAAAACAGACGAGCGCTATCCTGGCAGCGACCCTCGCTATGCCGGGCTCTCGGAAGCTGAGATACCTGTCGGTGAATGTCTGGCCGATACTGTAGCGAGGGCTGTGCCCTACTGGGAGACCGTCATCGCACCGGACATAAAGGCCGGAAAGAGGCTGATCATAGCGGCCCACGGCAACAGCATAAGGGCCCTCGTTAAATATCTTGACGATATTTCAGAAGAAGAGATTCTTGAGCTGAATATTCCGACAGGTATACCGCTGGTCTATGCGCTTGACAAATCACTCAAGCCTCTCAGCCATTACTACCTTGGCGACGCAGACGCTATCGCAAAAGCCGAAGCCGCAGTGGCAAATCAGGGCAGGGCAAAAAAATAAAGATCAAGATATTCTTCAGCCACGCTGAGAGCACATACTGCAAATACTGACTCTGAAGCAAGTATAGTGTTATTGGACAGCAATTGTCAGTATTAAAAATTCGAATAATCAGAATTAAGCGGGAAGTGAGATCCTATTTTCACTCCCGCCTTTTGTCTGCTATGATTCCATAAGTAAGAAAGGAAGGCATCTGAATGGCAGAATATGACATGATAAAAATCCTTGATAAAGAGCTGGGGCTTGGCTGCTTTTCTCTTTTCGCTATAACCGGAGGCGGAGGAAAGACATCAATGATGTATGCACTTGGAGAGTTTTTCTCCGGAACCGAAAAAACTCTTATCACTACTACCGCAAAGATATTTCCTCCATCAAAAAACTGCTCCGCGGCATTCATCGGCTCAATCAATGAATGTAAGGAAAGAGTTATGGCGCTCCCTCCGAATTCATTCATAACTGCGGCAAAAGAACAGACAGAGGAAAAACTTATCGGCTATGACCCGGAAGAGATAGATGAACTTGCCAAAAGCGGAGCTGCGGATAAGATAATCGTTGAGGCAGACGGTTCGCGCGGCCTTTCGATCAAGGCCTATGAATCATGGGAACCGCCTGTGCCACATTCGGCACAATGTCAGATAGTTGTTGCCGGAGCCGATGCGTTTACTGGGCCAATGTCCGGTGCAGTAGCATTCCGGCTCGACCTGCTCGGTGAAAGATACGGCATAAAAAAGGGGGAACATCTTTCTGCGGTAAATTTTGCTGCGATCCTTTCAAGCCCATGCGAATACCTGAAAAATTCACCGAAAGAAGCTTACCGCATGCTATTGATAAACAAGGGAGAACTGCTCTCTGATACAGAGCTGAAGGCGATTTCCAAGTGCCTCGGGATCTCACTGAGAGGCTATGATGCGCTGGCAATAGCCTCTCTGAAAGAAGACACAGTCTATGACATAATAAAACTGGGGAGGCGCTGAGGTTATGAACGCTATACTTCTCGCGGCAGGACTTTCGACAAGAATGGGGACTCAGAAACTCCTGATGCCATTTGGCAGCTCCACAGTGATTGAGACAGTGCTATACAACCTTCACAGCGCCGGCCTCTTGCCTGTATACGCAGTTTTCTCAAATGAAGTCGCAGAAAAGGTCACAGCCCGTCCCGATTGGCTCCATGCCGGTATAAATCCGGAGCCTGAGCTCGGTCAGTCGAGCTCGCTCATAGTAGGCCTTGATATGCTGCCAGAAGGAGAAGACTTCTGCATAATGCTCGGAGATCTTCCCCTGGCAAAACCTGGGGATATGGCTGAGCTTGCCAGAAAATTTCAGGCCATGCCTGAAGATAAAACGGTCCTGACTCCATGCAGGAACGGAGGCTTCGGCCATCCGATGTTCTACCGCCCGATATGGAAGGAGCGCTTCAAATCAGCCCGTGGCGACGGCGGCGGGAAAAAAATCCTGTTCGGATTTGAAGACGAGATCGTAAGTGTGGCAGCCCCTGACGGACATTTCCTGGACATCGACACTCCGGAGGATTATAAAAAAATAGTCAAGGTCGAAATTTAACAGCCACAGGACGGAGGCATAAAAATGAAACCGCTAATTGGAGTGCCGACAGACCCTTTCAGCCGCGGATACGCAAACGTGGCGCTGGAGAACATGGCAAGAGAGTCACTTGTTTATTACTGGCTGCTTGCGCGGCTGACCGAAAAAATATGTTCGTCGATCCGCGCTGCAGGAGGATTACCCGTTGTTCTGTCTGCAACAAACGACGAAGAAGAAATGGAGACTATCCTGTCCAAAATAGATGGATTCGTATTCGCCGGCGGCAACGACATATCTCCGTCCTTCTACGGAGAAACCGATAAAGGCTCGATATCTCCTAACCTCGAACGTGACCGCTTTGAATTCGCACTGCTTGGAAAAGCCGTCAAAAATGAAAAGCCGGTACTGGGTATATGCCGCGGATGTCAGATGATCAATGTTGCACTTGGCGGGACTCTCTGCCAGCATATCCCTGACATCAGGCCCGAATGGATCCTGCACAGACGCCCTGATGTCACGGAAGGTTACGTCCACACCGTCGAGATGTTGAAACATGAACTATTTCCCATGCAAAACGGCGGCATAATGAAGGTCAACTCGATGCACCATCAGGCTGTAGACAAACCGGCAGAAGGCCTGGAAATCATAGCGGCAACAACCGACGGATTGACTGAGGGGGTCTCTATGTCCGGATACCGATACTTAGTCGGAGTGCAGTGGCATCCGGAATGTCTCGCTGCGAGCGACCCCGTACAGGCGGACCTGTTCAGCTCTCTCGTAAAGGCCTCTCGATAAAACATTATACAAGCTGCTACTCGGTACCGGCGGGTTATTGTCCAGTATATGCCATTAAAGAAAACGCCGGGATCCTGTCCGGTTTTTCCCGTGTAATGTCTGAATTACGGTGCGGCGCATTCTCGTAATTATTTCTTTGCGTTGCGCTCTTTCCAGGATTCAATATACGACGTCATTGCGCCGTAAAGATGCTTTTCTGTTGCCCTGGCCGCACCTTCGCGGTCCTTTGCCTCTACAAGACGTATTATGTCTTCATGTTCATTCAATGCCTGCTCCGTCCTTTCAGAGGTTCTGAATGAAAGGAGCCTGAATGTCCGAAGGTAATTCTGTGTGTTTTTTATCTCTTCCTTGAAACGCGGCATTCCGCAGCTGTTATATATCTCCTCGTTGAACTTCGCGGTCCAGAGACAGACTTCATTTATATCATGCCTGCCAAAGGCTTCGCGGGCCTTTTTACAGTAATCTTTAAGCGCCGCAAGCTCTTCCGGCGTTATCCTGTCTATGACGATCTTGATCGCGCAAACCTCGAGGGCCCCGCGAATGGTGTAGAATTCCCTTATATCGTCCTCGGTAAATGCGGTGACAAAAAGGCCTCTGCGCGGGATCTGCTGAATGAGACCCTCGCTCTCCAAAATCCTCAGTGCCTCCCGTACGGGCATACGGCTCACGTCAAGCTGCGCAGCGATCTCCATTTCAATAATACGTTCGCCGCTTGGTATCTGCCCGTCGAGAATAAGTTTACGCAAAAGGTTTGCAACTTCAACTCTTAGAGGGTTTGCCGGAGATAAAACTAATCCTTCTTCCAATTTGATCGTCACTGCCGTTTAACACCCCTTTCAAGCAAGTTGAACAGATCAGTCTCTCTTTTAAAAAATAGTATCATATTTTACGAATTTCTCATTACATAAAATCTCGCAATAATATTTATGTCGCAAACTATTGACATCTTCTAAGTTGCTTATATGATTATATCATATCGTATCCTTGGATACATGGATACATGGAGGTGGGCCATGATCAGAAAATCAGCTACATCTGGGACTGATGGAAAGTGTGACTGTATCGTGACAGTTGAACCGGCTGAGTCTGTCACTCTGGAGTATGTGAGCAAGAACAGATCGATCTATGCCAAGAGGACCGAGGATCTGGTTCAAAAGACAGCCATGCGTTATGGACTGAATGGGGTTAAAGTCAAAATTGAGGACTTTGGGGCACTTGGCTTTGTTATACAGGCAAGGCTTGAGACAGCAATTGAAAGAGCTCTCGGAGGTGCCGCAAGATGAACGTTGTGAGACCCCGTCGTTCTATGCTCTATATGCCCGGCAACAATCCCAACATGCTCCAAAATTGCTGTTGCCTGGGTGCTGACGGGCTGCTTCTGGATTTGGAGGATGCGGTAAGCCCGGACTGCAAAGACGAGGCACGCAGACTGCTGGCATATTTCTTGCGTAAACTTGATTTTGGGAATACAGAGGTCACGGTCAGAATAAACGGGACCGACACCCCTTGGTGGCGCGACGACCTTAAAGAAATTATTCCGACCCGTCCGCATGCGGTGAGGCTCCCGAAATGCGAAGATCCTGCAGATATCAGAGAGCTGGATTCCGCGATCTTGGAGATAGAAACAGCCGAGGGTATCCCTTCCGGTTCCATTGAAATACATGCGATGATAGAAACTGCGGCGGCAGTCGAGAGAGCTTCGGAGATCGCGCGCGCATGTCCCAGGGTATCAGCCATTACTCTTGGCGGTCAGGACCTGGCCGCTGATATCGGCGTACGCAGGAGCAAAGAGGGAGTAGAGATACTTTATGCAAGAAGCAGGGTCGTCATAGCCGCAAGAGCAGCAGGTATCGCATGTTTCGACACCGTCTTCACCGACATCAACGACACGGAGGGCCTTTACAGGGAAGCGTCACTTGCCGCACAGCTGGGTTTTACGGGAAAGGCCGCGATACATCCCTCACAGGTACGCGTGATCAACGAGGCCTTCCGTCCGGAGGAACAGGCTATCCGACATGCCGAAAAAGTTGTCGCTGCAGCTAAAGATGCAAAAATAAAATCTATCGGAGTCTATGCGGTCGACGGCAATATGGTCGACGGCCCTGTCGTAAGGCAGGCGCTTGCCGTGCTTGCTCAGGCGGGAATATCCTGCGACCCGGCGGAGGTGCTTTAATATGGATATGGTAAAAAATTCTCTTGGCCGTTTGGTTCCGACAGAGGTCCCCGGACTCGGCAATTTCAGGCCGTTTGAGGGCGCTTTTGCTATGGCGGGGACAAAAGCAAAGTACTGTGCTTTTGAGGCAGACACTGTTCCCCGCGGCAAAAGCAAAATAACGGCTGATATTAGAACCGCGATCATCAACTCGGGGCTCAGCGATGGGATGACGATATCTTTTCACCACCACCTGCGCAATGGGGACAAGGTGCTTGAGATGGTTCTTAAGGAGATAGGATCCCTGGGCATAAGGGACCTTACTCTTGCGCCAAGCTCCCTATCCGACAGCCATGAATTCGTAGCAGACTACGTCAGAAGCGGCGTCGTATCCAGAATATACACATCGGGGATCAGGGGCCGCATAGGGAACCTGGTCTCGCGCGGTGAGATGGAGATACCGATAGTTGTAAGGAGCCACGGCGGCCGCGCCCGTGCGATAGAAGAGGGATCTATCTCCATTGACGTAGCATTTCTGGCCGCATCAGCATGCGACGACAGAGGCAACATGACAGGGTCTTTCGGTCCCTCTATGTTCGGTTCGATCGGTTACGGGATGCAGGACTCAAGAAGCGCAAGGCATGTGGTGGCGATAACGGACAACCTTGTTCCGTTCCCGCTTGCCCCAAAAATTTCCATACATCAGCATCTGGTCCACCAGGTAGTAGTGGTTGATTCCATAGGGGATCCCGATAAGCTTGCCACAGGCGCCGTGCGTATAACCAGAAGCCCGCAGCAGCTTGAGATCGCACACAATGCCTATGAACTTATAAAAGCCGTCGGGATCATAAGGCCAGGGTTTTCATATCAGGCAGGCGCAGGCGGAGTCTCTATCGCCGTGACTCAGTACATAAAGAAACATATGACAGACAAAGGCATACAGGGCAGCTTCGCACTCGGGGGCATCACAGGCGACATGATCAAACTCCTTGAGGAGGGGCTTTTTAAGGCAGTTTACGACGTCCAGAGCTTCGACCCTAAAATGGGGGACTCGATGCTGCGCAACCCGACTCACTATGAGATCGACCCTTCGTGCTACGCAAACCCGATGAACTGCGGCTGCATGACTCATGAACTTGATGTCTGCGTGCTGGGGGCACTGGATCTTGACGTTGACTTCAACGTGAATGTACTGACCGGACACGACGGATATCTGCGCGGAGCTTCCGGCGGGCACTGTGACGCATCAGCGGGAGCAAAACTTGCAATAATGGTAGCGCCATCGTTCCGCAACGGGGTCTCTTCGATAAAAAAACAGGTCCAAACCGTTGTGACACCAGGCGAGAGCGTGGATGCCATCGTCACAGAACGAGGAATATCCATAAACCCAAGACGGCAGGACATCCTCGAAATGGCCCTCAAGGCTGATCTGCCGGTAAAGGACATTGAAGACCTGCGCAAAGAAATCATCTCACTCACAGGTGAGACTGAACCCATAGATTTCGACGGATCCAAGCCTGTCGCCCTCGTGGAATACAGGGACGGAACATTGATAGATACCGTCTACAAAGTACGGAGTTAGCCTCTGTGCCGATTAAAAAATACAAGGAGGTTTTTTTAATGAAACGGACATCTGCAGTTATCGCACTAACGACACTTATCATCGCAGTATTTGCATGCGCGGCGCTTGCCGCATCCTATCCCTCCAAGCCCTTTGAATTTCTGGCTCCGGCCGGTGCCGGCGGCGGCTGGGATACAACGATCCGTATGGTGGGAAGAGTGCTTGCCGAGGAAAAGATCATTACCCAGCCGATGCCAGTAACCAACAAACCGGGAGGCGGCGGAGCGGTCAACCTTGCCTACATGCAGAAGAAAAAAGGTAATCCGTACACCATCACCGTCTATTCACCACCTCTCCTCCTTATTAATCTGACCGGACAGACGGAACTCGGTTACAAGGACCTCACACCGATAGCAATGCTGATCAATGATTTTGGAGCTTTTGCTGTGCCAAAAGACTCAAAGTTTAAGAACATCAAAGAGGTAATGGAAGCACTGAAGAAAGACCCCAAGAGCGTCAAGGTCGGAGGAATGAGCTCCGCGGGCAGCATGGACCACATCCAGTTCCTGCAGGCAGCAAGGGCAGCCGGAGTCAAGAACCTTAAGGAAATACCATATATTTCACTTCAGGAGGGCGCCATGGCTGCATTGATGGGCGGGCATATCGATCTTCTCTCCACAGGAATGGCTGAGACGGTCGGCGCATTTGAATCAGGGGACATCAAAGTTCTTGCCGTAAGCTCCCCGTCACGCATCAAGAGCGGAGTTCTCAAGGCAGTTCCTACACTCAAGGAATCCGGTATTGATACAGTTTTCATCAACTGGCGCGGGCTCTTCGGCACCCCCGGAATGGGCAAGGCGGAACGTAATTTCATGGCCGGAGCTCTGAAAAAAATGAGCGAGACTAAAGCATGGAAGGATATCTGCGTCAAGAACGGCTGGGAACCAGTCTACATGGGATCTGATGAATTCACGAAGTTCCTTGATAAAACTAATGAGGAATATAAGGTCATTCTCGGTGAGATAGGATTCCTCAAAAAGCAGTAAATGACAGACCAGTTAATTGCGGCGCGGCAGGGTCGACCTGCCGTGCCGTCACTAAATAAGGGAGTGAAATTCTATGAATCCTGACGTCATAGTGGGTTCCTTCGCAGCCGTATTCAGCATAGCATACACAATAGCCGCATGGGAACTGCCTAGTGCTGCGATAGGCAACCCCATGGCTCCAAAATATTTTCCGCTCGTTGTCGGAGCGATGGCCATAATTTTTTCTGTAGCACTGCTCATAAGAGGCGTGAAAAAAGGACCTGTGGCAAAGAAGGCAAAGACCTCGGACAAGGGCTACTGGATCCTGATTGCAGGACTCATAGTCCTATGCCTTGTTTATGCGGCAATACTTGAAAAAATCGGTTTTATCATTAGCACGATACTCTTTTTGGGCGCGATGCTCTTTCTTGTCAACGGCGTCAAAGGATGGAAGGCCAATATACTCACGGCCATCTGTTTCACGCTCGGCATCTGGTACATATTCGAAAAAGTTTTTGTTATAACACTGCCCTAGGAAGGGGGATCATTATGGAAGTTTTACATCTGCTCTCTATCGGATTCATAAACGCACTCACCCCCCTGAACATCATCTGGCTCTGTGCAGGTTCAGCTCTAGGGACAGTGCTCGGCATGCTCCCCGGCCTAGGCCCCACGACAGGGATAGCGCTTCTCATGCCGCTGACGTTTACAATGGCTCCAGACACCGCGCTGGTAACGATGTGTGCGATATACTACGGGGCCATGTTCGGCGGCTCAAGAAGCTCAATACTTCTGAATGTTCCCGGCGACGGGGCAGCGGTCGCCTCGTGCTTCGACGGCTATCCCATGTCCCAGAACGGGCAGGCGGAGGCAGCCCTCGCGATATCAGCGATCGCATCGTTCATCGGCGGACTTATCGCAACGATAGCGTTCGTCGCAATTGCCGTACCAATAGCACGTTTCGCGCTTAAGTTCGGCCCCCCGGAATATTTTATGCTGATGTGTTTCGCTCTGGCGGCTACTGCAGCAATATCGAAAGAGGCTCTGCTGAAGGGGCTTCTCTCCATGTGCCTTGGACTTATGATAGCAACAGTCGGGATCGACCCTCAGTCAGGCGCCATCCGTTTCACTTTCGGAATTACCGCACTGCAGACCGGCATTGATTTTGTAATCGTGATCATTGGCGTATACGGTCTCGGCGAGGTCTTCCATAACATGGAGCACATTAAATCCGAGCTCAATGTAAAAGTACAGAAAAAGTTCGGCAGGATATGGGTCACAATGGCACAGTTCAAACGCTGCTGGTGGCCTATGATACGCCAGACCCCGGTAGGTTTCTTTATCGGGGTACTTCCCGGCGCAGGAGGAACGATCGCCTGTCTTATGGCTTACAACAATGAAAAACAGCTTGCAAAGAACCCTGAGGATTTTGGAAAAGGCGAGATCGTCGGCCTTGCCGCACCTGAAGCAGCCAACAACGCCTGCTCCGTAGGCGCCCTCATTCCGATGATGACTCTGGGCGTTCCCGGTTCCGGCACTACAGCCGTTATGCTTGGTGCGCTCATGATCCTGGGCCTTCAGCCCGGGCCGCTGCTCTTCCAGCAGCATGCGGATATTGCGTGGACCGTCATAGCAAGTATGTTTATAGGCAATGTGATCTGCGCGATAATAAACATACCCCTTGCAAGTCTGCTGGTGCGTGTCCTTGCCGTTCCTGCCAAGATACTCTACCCCCTTATAGT
Source organism: Synergistaceae bacterium (assembly GCA_021372895.1). Classification (NCBI taxonomy): domain Bacteria; kingdom Thermotogati; phylum Synergistota; class Synergistia; order Synergistales; family Synergistaceae; species Synergistaceae bacterium. The sequence goes on along the minus strand of JAJFTP010000054.1, from coordinate 17,636 downwards.
CATTATGGCCCTTATCGGGGTCTACACTATAAATTTCAGCACCCTTGATTTTGTACTGCTTGTGATATTCGGGCTTTTCGGATATTTCATGAAGAGATATAAGGTGCCGACATCCCCCTTGATCCTTGCCGTTGTCGTCGGGGCCTCAATGGAACAGTCACTGCGCCAGTCGCTCATGCTCTCTGACGGCAGCGTGTCCATCCTCTTCCGTTCGCCAATTTGCCTGGTTCTGTTTGCCCTTACGGTCATCTCTATCGCATGGCCGTTCATCAGCGATTGGAGAAAAAAGAAAAAGACATATACAGCGTGATGCTTTTGCAAAAAAAAATTGTTATAGCACCGAAACATGACGCAGACATCACACTCATTGTCTGTGTCATGTTTTATAATTTACAGCGGGATAACATTACAGAAATGTTACATGATAATTATGTGTTGATCCGACTTTATATAGTAAACTAAGCAGGAAAAGTTTAATTTTATACAAACAGATCGTTTTATATGCGGCAATACTCAATCAGACTTTGGAGGTAAAGAAAGGTGCTGTTTTCATAATGGATCCATCCCTGTCAAAAAGGAATATGCTGCTTTTGGCAGTCATTGCGGCAATACTGGTGATATATTTCATCCCCATAGGCTCGCACCCCCTGCTGGAACCTGACGAAGGACGCTACGCTGAAATACCGCGGGAGATGATAGAGTCGGGAAATTATATAACTCCTATGCTGAACTATGTCAAATATTTTGAAAAGCCGGTGCTTCTCTACTGGATGAACGCAGGCAGCTTCAAACTCTTCGGAGAGACGGATTTTGCCGCGCGTTTCGCCTCCGCCTCATGTGCTGTGCTGGGCACGGCCGCTGTGGGACTGTTGGGCGCGTTCATGTTCGGAAACAGCGTCGGGATCTTATCCGCTTTGGTAACAGCCACATCCCTGCTTTACTTCGTCATAGGAACGATAAATGTGACGGACATGCCGCTCTCGTTCTTTATGACCCTGGCACTTGCCGCTTTTTATGTCGGGCAAATAAAAAAAGACCGGCGATGGTTCCTGCTTTTCTACGCGGCTATGGCGCTTGGTCTGCTTACAAAGGGACTCGTGGCTATCGTCCTGCCAGGCGGGATAATTTTCTGGTATATCGTATTGTCCCGCAAATGGCGGCTTGTACCGGATGTTCTCTATATTCCGGGTATCATTTTATTCCTGGCTATCTCTGTGCCCTGGTTCTATCTCGTGTGCCGCGACAACCCTGACTTTTTCCATTTCTTTTTTATTCAGGAACATTTTCTTCGCTATACTACAAAGATACATCACCGCTATGAACCATTCTGGTATTTTTTGCCTATCATACCCGCCGCGCTGGTGCCGTGGACCGGTTTTTTCCTCGCATTGTTCAGCAGGAAAAGTATCGTCAGGACACCGGACAATAGTGCAGCCAAGGATGCGACCCTTTTTCTGCTTCTCTGGTCCGGCGTCATTCTGCTATTTTACTCGCTATCGGATTCTAAGCTCATCCCCTACATAGTGCCATGCCTGCCCCCTCTTGCGATTTTGATAGCCGCGGACATTGACCGCATGGTCAGGCAGAGACAATGGCACGGGTGGGCGCTTATATGGTCGGCAGGTATCGCGCTGGTTTTTTCTGCGGGGCTGTTTTTTTACGCAGCCACCGGTGATGTGATTGCCCATTCAAGAGCTCTCACCATAGCTATAAAGCTGTCGGCGGGACTTCTGACAGGCCCTTTTTGCGCCTTCTGGATCACACGCGGACGACGAAAGGATTTCAGAACTGCTGCGGTAATCCTATGCGTTTCAGCGTGCTTCTTTATAGCCGGGATGCAGGACATTTATAAAATAATGGGACAGACACGCTCCTCTTATCAAGTCTCAAGCGTGATAATAAATAATGCGGCTGAAGATGATACAATTGCCGTTTACGGCGAGGTCCTTCAGGGTATACCCTTCTATACGAAGCGGCGTGTCATGCTGATAGATTATTCAGGTGAACTGAGGTTCGGGGCAAATCAGAGAGAAGGCAAAGGGTGGTTCCCTTCCGCAGAGGAATTCCGCGTGGAATGGCAGGCAAGGAAGAAGCCCTATGTCCTTATTATAAGAAAAGACCGCCTAGGGGAACTTTTCCCGGGGGGAAATGCCGGTGAGACAAAAAAGATAGAAGTGGACAGATACTTGATCCTCTTCAACAGGGAGGGCACTAAATGAGAAAAGAATTTCTTCCTTTTGCAAAACCGTCCATAAGCGAGGAAGCGATAGCGGACGTAGCTGATTCTATCAGATCGGGCTGGCTCTCGATGGGGCCGAAGACGATACGTTTTGAAGAGAATTTCGCAAACTACACCGGAGCATCATGGGCTCTTTCCGTGAATTCCGCTACCGCTGGCCTGCATACTGCGCTCATGGCGCTTGGCATAGGCCGCGGCGACGAAGTGATAACCACCCCGATGACGTTTGCTGCAACAGTAAATGCAATACTTTTTGCCGGCGCAAAACCTGTCTTCGTAGATATAGACAGAGACACACTAAACATTGATCCTGATAAAATAGAAGCTGCCGTAACACCGGCAACCCGCGCCATGATCCCTGTCCACTTTGCAGGCATGCCCTGTGACATGGACCGGATAGAGGCGATAGCTGACAAATATGGGCTGGCGATAGTCGAGGATGCGGCACATGCTCTGGGTGCATCCTATAAAGGACGCAGGATAGGCGCCGACAGAGGCATTCGCCGGGCATCAGTTTTCAGTTTCCACCCGACAAAGAATATAACAACAGGAGAAGGCGGGATGGTATGCACCGGTGATGCGGAGATCGCAGAGAAGGTCTCTGTGCTCAGGCAAAACGGCATGTCAAAAGGGGCATGGAACAGGTACGCGGCAAAGGGCAGCGCAAACTACGACATCTTCTTCCCCGGACTAAAATACACCATGATGGACATTCAGGCGGCAATAGGGGATTCTCAGCTGCGCGAGCTCGATAGCTTCAATGCGAGGCGGCGCTGGATCGTCTCCTTCTACATGAAAGAACTCGCCGATGTTGAGGGCCTCATACTTCCAAAGGCCGCACCATGGGAGTACACCCACAGCTGGCATATTTTTACGCCATTCGTGGATATAGACAGGCTTGGCATCACGAGAGACGAATTCATGGCAGGCATGAAGGATCTCAACATTGGAACAGCCCTACACTATCAGGCGCTGCATCTCTTCACCTGCTACGGGGAAGTAACCGGCCTTCGAAGGGGCAGTCTGCCGGAGGCCGAATATGTGTCCGACCGCATAGTCTCCCTTCCGCTCTTCCCAGCGATGAATGACGAGGACGCGTATGACGTTGTCGAAGCAGTACGCAAAGTCTGTGGGAACGAAAGGTAGAGAATGAAACCCGAGATTTCGATCGTCATACCCGCATATAACGAAGAAGAGTCGCTGCATGCGCTTTTTGACAGCCTATATCCCGTTATGACGAAGATGGGACGCTCTTTCGAGATAATATTCATAAACGACGGCAGCAAGGATTCGACCCTTGGGATCCTGTATGATTTTTACAAAGCCCATCGCGAGGTAAGGGTAATAGACCTCAATGGCAACTTTGGACAGCACATGGCAATAATGGCAGGCTTCGATCATGCGCTCGGCAGCATTGTGATCACGCTTGACGCCGACCTACAGAATCCGCCGGAGGAGATACCGAACATAGTCGCGAAGATGGACGAAGGATATGACGTCGTAGGGACTTATCGTATCGGACGTAAAGACCCTGCGTTCAGAAAGATCGCGTCTAAACTTGTCAACAAACTCACAAACCGCATTGCAAAGCTGAACATCCGAGACTACGGCTGCATGCTCCGGGGGTACAGCCGCAGGATCATAGACATAATCAACGAGAGCCGTGAATCTACTACCTTTATTCCTGCTCTTGCGCAGAAATTCGCGGCAAAACCGATAGAAATACCGGTAGCCCATAGGGAACGCGAGATGGGCGTTTCAAAATACGGGCTCTTCCAGCTCATCCGCCTCAACTTTGACCTCATGACCAGCTTTTCTCTCGTCCCGCTTCAGATGGTCACGATGGCGGGCATGGTGATATCAGCGCTCTCCTTCCTTCTGGTATGCTATATGTTCCTCCGTCGACTCATCCTGGGACCAGAGGTCGAGGGGGTATTCACCCTTATGGCGATACAGTTCCTTCTGACCGGCATAACGCTCTTCAGCCTTGGAATTACCGGCGAATACCTTGGGCGCATATACAGAGAGGTCAGCAGGCGTCCCAGATATTCGGTAAAGAAAATGTTCCAGCATGATGAATAAAAGGCCAAGGATAGTCCTTTTCGCATACAGCGAGGTTGGCAGTGCCTGCCTTGAGAAACTTATAAACGATGGGGCAAACGTCGTACTTGTATTTACTCATGAAGACGACCCGGGAGAGAAGATATGGTTCCGCTCCGTCAAAGAGCTCGCACTTGAGAACGGGATACCAGTCAGGACCCCGGCTGAGATCGATGCCGCGGAGATCGAGGAAGTGCGTAAGGCTGAGCCTGAACTGATATTCTCCTTCTACTACAGAGCTATGATACCGAAGAAAGTACTTGAGCTCCCGCGTCTAGGCGCTTACAACATCCACGGGGCGCTGCTCCCGAAATATCGCGGCAGGGCCTGCGTGAACTGGGCAGTGCTGAACGGCGAGACGGAGACAGGAGCCACTCTGCATGTTATGACTGAGTTCGCGGACAGGGGAGATATAATAGCACAGAAGCCTGTTGCAATACTCTTTGAGGATACGGCGTATGACGTATTTCTTAAAGTAGTGGATGCGGCTTGTGATATACTTGCCTCATCCCTGCATTCCCTCGAGGACGGGACAGCCAAGAGGATCCCGCAGGACGAATCAAAAGCGACAAAGTTCGGACGCCGCAGACCTGCGGACGGAGAGATAGACTGGAATAAACCTGCAGTCGAGATATATAACCTTGTGCGAGCCGTCACACATCCTTTCCCCGGCGCATTCACACACTGGGGCGGCAAAAAAGTCTTTATATGGAAGGCAGTCCCTGTCGAAGGCAGAGCGGCTCCGGGAGAGATCGTATCAAAAAAACCGCTGATGGTCGGCACGGGCAGCGGGGTTTTGAATGTGCTGAAAATGCAGCCGGAAGGCGAACCTGAAAGGGATGTATAGATTATGAAAATACTGATTACCGGGGTAAACGGCTTTATTGGCACACACCTGATGGAGGGTATAATTGCCTCTACCGACTGGAATGTGCGGGGGTTTGACATAGCGTCTGATAACCTCGCCCCTTTTGCCGGAAATCCACGCTTCAAATTCCGTCAGGGAAACATCTTCAAAGATACAGGCTGGCTTGAAGAACAGGTCAAAGGATCGGACATTGTAATTCCTTTGGCCGGAATAGCCAAGCCCGCCTACTATCTTCAGAAGCCGTTGTGGACATTCGAGCTTGACTTCGAGCAGAACCTGAAGATCGTGCGCTTCTGCGCAAAACACAAGACGCGAATAATATTTCCGTCTACATCGGAAGTTTATGGGATGAGCGGCGACACGATACTCAAGGAAGACGAGAGTCAGCTTATAACGGGGCCTATCAGGAAGATGCGCTGGATATACAGCTGCAGCAAACAGATGATGGACAGAATGATATTTGCCTACGGGCAGGAGACGGGCCTTGATTTCACGATCTTCCGCCCTTTCAACTGGGTCGGCCCCAGGCTTGACACGTTCAAGGACGCTGAGGAATGTACGGCTCGCTCCGGGACACAGATGATCTACGATGTGCTCCATCGCGGGAGAATATCACTGGTCAACGGCGGAGAGCAAAGGCGCAGCTTCACATGGATCGGGGACGGCATAGAGGGGTTGATGGCTATAATAGAAAACCGCGGGAGGAAGGCGGCAGGGGAGATATTCAACATTGGCAACCCGACGAACAACTACTCCATAAGGGAATTCGCCGAAATGCTCATCGAAGAGATGAAACAGTTCCCCTGCTTCCGCGAAAAGGCAGAGGCGGCTGTGCTTGAAACGGTAACATCCGAATCTTACTACGGAAAGACGTATGAGGATGTGCAATACCGCATGCCGTCCATAGAAAAAATGGAGTCTCTTCTCGGTTGGAAGCCTAAAACAAATATACGGGATATCCGGCACAAAACGCTTCAGTGGCATGCGGAACAAGGAGAAAAAATTGGCTAAACTCGCTGTAAAAGTAGACGTCGATACTCTGCGCGGATACAAAGAAGGCGTGCCGCGGATGCTTGACCTTTTCAAAAGACATTCCCTGCATGCCTCTATTTTCTTCTCGTTCGGCCCAGACAACTCGGGCAAAGCAATAAGGAGGATATTCCGCAGAGGCTTCATATCAAAGATGCTCCGAACAAAAGCTCCATCGACATATGGACTCAGAACGCTTATGTATGGCACGCTGCTGCCCGCCCCGCTCATTGTCCCATCCGCACCGGATATATTCGTACGAGCAATAAAAGATGGACACGACTGCGGCGTTCACGCCTGGGACCACGTGTATGTACAGGATAGGCTATCCAAAATTTCAAAGGAGGAATTTAAATCCCTCTTTGATAAAGCGGCCTCGATGTTCGAAACCCTCTCGGGGACAAAACCGCGAAGCTGCGCTGCTCCGGGGTGGCAGATATCAAAAGCGAGCCTTGATGTACAGCAGGAGATGATGCTTGACTACTGCAGCGACGTCAGGGGGTATTTCCCTTTTATTCCGGTATTTGAAGGCAGTAAGTTTTCCCCTGTGCAGATCCCGACGACGCTCCCTACAATGGATGAGATATACGGCCTTCCGGGCATCAACGATGAGACTATCCCTTCTTTCTGGCTCAAAGGCATGGACAAAGAATGGAACGTGCTTACAGTACATGCCGAGATGGAGGGGATGTCCAAGCTGGGGGTTTTCGAAAAATTTATTACTATGGCAGAAGAACACGGCACGGAATTCTTTACGCTGCTCGACTATGCAAAAAATTCAAATCCCGTGTGCTGTAATATAAATATGGGCACGCTGACGGGACGCGCAGGCAGGCTTGCGATACAGGAGGTCGGATAAAGTGGACAAGGCAGGGCTTTTGCTTATTATCGCCTCGGCTGTCACAAACGCAATGGGGAGCACTGTCATGAAACACGCATACGGCGGAGACGCGTCGATGGTATCATCCGGTATCGTCGGTGCTTTTCTGCGGATACTTCTCAACCCCTGGATAATAGTGGGGCTGGGTTTCTTCGGGATCTCCTTCTTCTTCATGGCCGCATCGCTCTCGCGCACGGATCTCACTCTGGCCTATCCTCTGATGTCCGGCCTTGTATACCTCATACTGCTGTTTATAGGATTTTTCATATTTAAAGAGAAGATAACCGTTATCAGAATAATAGGCATGGGATTGATATTATTCGGCATTACGCTGCTGACGATAAAAAGCTGAGGGGGATTTACAGCATGAAGATATGCGTTGTTGGAACCGGCTATGTCGGGCTCGTGACCGGGACGTGCTTTGCCGAAAAAGGCAATGAGGTCTGCTGCATTGACATAGACAGAAACCGTATAGAAAAACTTAAGCAGGGAATAATACCGATATATGAACCCGGCCTCGCCGAACTGGTGGAGAAAAACCTGCACACCGGCAGACTCTGTTTTTCGACAGATATAAAGGACGGGCTCAAAGGGGCACAGCTCTGCTTCATAGCAGTGGGCACGCCCCCTGCGGAAGATGGGAGCGCCGATCTTGCGCAGGTCCTCGCGGCAATTGACGATATCGGCGCAAACATCGACCATTCCTGCTACATCGTCGTCAAATCGACAGTGCCGGTGGGGACCGGGACCCTCCTCTGGAAGCGGATAAAAGCTTACCTTAACAAGCGCGGACTTGAGAAAATCGATCTTGAGATAATCTCCAATCCTGAATTTTTGAAAGAGGGCATGGCAATAGAGGACTGCCTCAATCCTGACCGTGTCGTCATAGGTATCACATCTGAGGCGGCAAAGTCCGTCATGCGCGAACTGTACGGATCATTCGTCAATGAGGACAAGCTTTTATTCATGGACCCATCGTCTGCGGAGATAACAAAATATGCGGCTAACGCCATGCTGGCATCGCGCATAAGCTTCATGAACGAGATTGCCCTGCTCTGCGACAAGGTAGGGGCGGATGTCACCTCAGTAAAAAAAGGGATCGCCTCAGACGGACGCATAGGCACACACTTCCTCAATGCCGGCTGTGGATACGGCGGCTCATGTTTTCCCAAAGACGTGCAGGCTCTCTGCCATATAGGCGAGGGACAGGGACTGGACATGACTATGGCATCTGCAATAATCAAGGTCAACCGGAAACAGAAAGAACTGCTCCACATAATGATGAGGGAGAGGTTCGGCAGCGACATGGAGGGGCTCAGGGTCTCGGTTATGGGACTCGCGTTCAAGCCCAACACCGATGACATGCGCGAAGCTCCCGCAATAACTCTGATACGAGGGCTCCTCGACTGCGGAAGCTCCGTCACCGCATTCGACCCCATAGCCATGCCTCAGGCAGCATCCTTACTGCCAAAAGAAGTAAAATACGTTCAAGACGTAAAAACACTTCTCACAGGAGCGGACTGCGCCGTCCTGGTTACGGAGTGGCCGGAGTTCAAGGAACTTGACTGGGAAAAGCTGGCGCCTCTCATGAGATATAAAATAATCTTCGATGGACGCAACGTCTACGATCCCGCGGAAATGCAAAAATTAGGATTTGAGTACTACTGCATCGGAAGAAACTGCCGTCCGTCTCGATAATGCCTTAAGGGAACGCGGATCAAAAACACCGGCAATAAGCCGGGCAAGCGGCACAGACATGCAATAGTTTTACCTGTTCCTTTGTGCGTTCCATTATTCAGCGCTCCTTTATTAACACCGCCATTTTATGGACAGTTTTCAAAAATGCCCTGCCGTTTTTATGCAGGGCATTTTATATTTACGGCGGGCGGTTATCTGTTATTCAGCCCCGTCGATGCCTTGATTTGAAAGCTCGTCGGCGCGCCTGTTCTGCTCCCGCGGGATCCACCCAAGTATGACCTGCATGCCCTCCATAAGTTCCCATGCCTCCTGAGCAAGTGCCCGCAGATGCGGAAGGTTTATCTTCCATTGCTTTGAGACCTGGCTTATGACAAGTTTGCTGTCTCCGTATATCTTGAGTTTTGTCACATTACGTTCGCGTGCAGCATTCAGAAGAAGTATCAGAGCCATGTATTCCGCCTCGTTGTTGGTCTTCTTACCTAAAAAACGAGCCGTTTCCCAGACGACAGTACCGTCATCATCTACAAGCAGAGCCCCTGCACCGGCTATTCCCGGATTCCCGCGCGACGCCCCGTCAAAATATCCTTCCATTAAAACCCCTCTTTCATAACGCTTATGTATAAATAATTGCGCTATACTCTATTATATACTGCATGGGAGGTATAGAGATGGCATCTGTGAAAAAAACTAACGCGGTGAGGATAATGGAGAGCGCCGGAGTCCCGTTTGAGCTTCTTGAGTACGAGATAGATGAAGAGGAACTCTCCGCCGAGGACGCGGCGGCAAAGACAAACATACCGGAAGAACAGACTTTCAAGACTCTATGCGCAAGGGGAGATAAGACAGGCGTTATGATGGTATGCGTTCCTGCGTGCCGGGAACTTGACTTCAAGGCGCTGGCAGCGGCAAGCGGCAACAAAAGCGCGGAACTCGTCCGCCTTAAGGAGGTCCAGCCATTGACCGGATATATCCGCGGCGGATGTTCCCCTCTCGGCACAAAGAAAAAGTACCCGGTCTACATTGACGAGACGGCGATGTTATATGACTTTATAACAGTAAACGCGGGGCAGAGGGGACTGCTCTTCAAACTCAGCCCTGATGACCTTATAAAGGTAACCGAGGCAACCGTGGCCGATATCATCCGTCCCGTTTGAAACTGCGGAACAGGTACGGCAAGAACAGTACGGCATCTGCACAGGACTCATTGTTTGTGCATGCATATACTTACCCGTAAAACAACTTTAAATCAAGGAGCATCCAAATATGCCAGATGCATCCGGCAAAAGACCATCCAGAGCCGCGCTGGTTATTGCGTATCTAATCGTCTATATAATATGGGGATCCACGTACCTCGCGATACGCTTCTCTGTCGAAACGATACCGCCATTGCTTTCGGGCGGGATACGTTTTCTTATGGCCGGACTTATCCTTCTCGCGGTCCGCACCGCACAATCAGGATACAAGACTACTATCGAAGGATGGAAATACGCCTTCGCAGCATCTATCCTTCCGTTCGCCGTCTCTTATGGGCTCATCACGACAGCGGAAATCATCGTCCCTTCGTCAGTGGCGGGTCTCCTGGTAGCCCTTGAACCGCTTTGGTTCTGTGTAATCGGCTGGCTGCTGTTTAAAGGGACAAAACCGACAAAGCTGCACTATCTAGGGATAGCTTTCGGCTTCCTGGGCGTCTACTTCCTCGTCTCAGGCAGCCGGAACACTGATTTTTCAATGGATCCAAGCTATACTTTCTGGGTGTTCATGCTTCTTTTAAGCGGTCTGGCGTGGGTCCTGGGCGCTTTCATCTCAAAAAACCCCAAAATTCACGACGACCCTTTTATGTCCTCCGGTATGCAGATGTTCTGCGGCGGTATCATATTGATAGTCACACAGTTTGTGCTTTCTATATGCACCGGTCGCTATCCGTCGCTTGGGACTTTTTCATCCCGCTCGGCGTTTGCACTGGTCTACCTTATCATATTCGGCTCACTCATCGCCTATACGTCATTCCTATGGCTCATGCGCGTTGAACCGGCAAACCGCGTCGCGACACACGCCTTCGTCAACCCGGTCATCGCGGTATTCCTAGGCTGGCTCATCGGAGACGAATCGCTGCATCTCAATATGCTTATTGCAACTCCATTAGTGGCACTCTCCGTTTTGTTGATGGTATGGGAACCCAGAAAGTAGCGCGGTCCCGAGTATGCAATAATCTCTATTTATGCTCTCACCACTTAAAGACACCTGACATTTTCACCATGATTGTTCCAATTTAAGACGCGCAACTACCCTATATTTACAATACCTGCTGCCAATAAAAAGCCCCATACAGGATAGGCCTTGATGCGCAATTTTCTAGAAAAGACGCTTCTTCCAGAGAACTCCGATTGCAACGACAGTCAATGCCAATGCAAGGAGCCCCACTATATAGAAACCCAACGGGTGGCCGGACCACGGCACAGGCACATTCATGCCGAAGAAGCTCGCGATCATTGTAGGGATCGCCATCACAATCGTGACCGAGGCGAGAAATTTCATGACTATGTTAAGGTTGTTAGAAATAACCGAGGCAAACGCATCCATCATACCAGCCAGAACATCAGTCTGGATCTGAGCCATCTCTATCGACTGGTCATATTCGACCCTGACGTCATCAAGCAGCTCTTCGTCCTCCTCGCGGAACTTTATCAGATGGTTTACCTGCGGGTTCGAGCAAAGGCGAAGCAAGCGCTCGACGACCACCCTGTTGGAACGCAAAGACATGGAATAGTAAGTAAGCCCCTTCTGAAGGTCAAGGAGCTGGAATAGCTCCTGATTCTTCATAGACTGCCTGAGATCCTGTTCTATCTTATCCGACTTCCTCGTCATCTGGCGCAGGTCTTTCAGAAAGAGGATCGCGGAATGGTAAAGAAGCTGAAAAAGGAACCTTGTCCTTTTGAACGTGCAGAAATATTTATATTTGCTTGCCGTGAAATTCTGCAGTACATCGTTATGTTCCTGACAGACAGTTACCAAATAATCAGGTGTGACAATAATACCGAGAGGCAATGTGTCGTACTCGCCCGGGCGGTCCTCGTGATTCAGAGGGACGTTGATAAGTACAAGGATCTGGTTATCCTCGATTTCAATACGGGAAGATTCCTCAAGGTCAAGTGCGGCACGGACAAAATCCTGCGGGGCTTCGGTTATTTTTTCAACGGCAAGAAGCTCTTCAACGGTAGGCCTGATCAGACTGATCCATGCGCCGGATTCTATCCCGTCCAGCGTAAGTTCGATCAAGCCTTCATCATATGTCTTTGTGATTTTAAGCATTTCATTTCCCCTTTCCCAATATGTCCGGCAAAAATCAATGGATATCCGCAAAAGCTGCGGAACTGCACAAAAATGCCCGTATATTCCTACATATAGACAAATTTGCAGCAAAACATCCGCCGTACATATTCATGATATAAATTTGAGATCGGGAGTGAAGTCAGATATGACAATATAAATCGGAAGAAAATCCTCCACACCCGGCAAGCGCCGGGCGCAGCAAGCTGCAGTCCGGGCTTAAACTATAAATACTCTGCGTTCCAGAGGTTCAGGACTGGGACTGCTACTGTCCATGGATTACTCCCTTCCCCGGATCGTTTCCGGATTTTTAAAGACGGCGGAACAGAAAGGTGTCGGCTCATTCTTAGAAAGTTTAGACCGCAACTGCAATAAGGTCAAGCAAAAAAACAAATTATTCCCTCTTTAATTTCATACGTTCTGTAATATTCGATACACCGGATCCCGCCATCCATTGTATGTATGAAGAGGACGCTGCTGTCTCAGCCTCACAAAACGGATCGGCCATCCTACGCTTAGATATGAAGAAAACCGCGGTACGGTCTTAATTACAAAGATCATACCGCGGTTCCGCTTTTAGGCTGTAAGTTATCTTATCTGCCGTTCTTAATTTTCATTACAAAATAGATAACCGCCATTTACATTTCAAACGAGAATCCTATCTGGGCACCCCAAGGCTGTGTACGGCCGTCTCCATCCGCATACTGGAATCTTGCGTTGAGATAACGCCCTTTGGAAACCTCCCAGTTTAGACCTATTCCGTAAACGTGTCTAACCCGCAATTTACTAACGTTTGGAGAACTGCTTGTTAGCCCTTGCTCCCTTGAGTCCGACCTTCTTACGCTCAACCATACGTGAGTCGCGGGTAAGGAATCCTGCCCTCTTAAGTGCGGGACGCATTGCAGGGTACATTTTGAGGATCGCCCTAGCTACACCGAGACGGACCGCTCCGGCCTGACCAGTGAGGCCACCGCCGTGCGCGTTGACAAACACGTCAATTTTGCCCTCTACCGCCGCTACCTTAAGCGGCTCTGTCGCCTGTAATGCCCAGTAGATGCGCGGCAGGTAATCCTTTACTTCGCGGTTATTGATAAGGAACTTGCCGCTGCCCTCGCAAATGCGTACGCGTGCGATCGCGTTCTTCCTCCTGCCGGTACCCCAGATGAAGGTCGCAGGGGCCGCTGCTGCTGTTTTAGTTGCCATTTTATTCCACCCCTATCCTTAATCTATCTGCTCCGGCTGCTGAGCCGCATGCGGATGGCTCGGGCCGGCATATACTTTAAGCTTGCGGTACATATCGCGTCCGAGTTTTGTCTTGGGAAGCATTCCCCAGACGACCCTCTCAATAAGACGCTGCGGCCGGCGTTCAATAACCTGCTCGTATGTGAGTGTCTTAAGTCCGCCTGGATATCCGCTATAGGTGCTGATGGTCGACTGCAGACGTTTTTTGCCTGTCAGTCCGACCTTATCGGCATTGATGACTATGACGAAATCCCCGCAGTCAACATGCGGCGTGTATGTGGGTTTGTGCTTTCCCGCAAGAATGCGGGCTATCTTTACTGCCATGCGGCCAAGGTGCTTGTCTGTTGCGTCTATGACATACCATTTACGCTCTACCGATTCACCTTTGGCCATGAACGAACGTGTGCCGATCATGGATCTTCCTCCTTAGAAAACATGGGGCTATAATTTTTAATTTTATTTTTCTTAAAGCGATCCGTCCGGTTCCCGACCGGCGTGGCATTGTGCGCTGCGACGCACCGTCATTCGGGACGCTGTCTGTAAACGTGGGGGAGAACAGACAACGGGATCAGAATACGCGTTCAAGCCTTGGGTTTGGAATTATGCCCGGCAGACGTCCCCTTTTCGCTATGGGTTTGCCATCCACCATTTTTATATCCATCGTCATATCCCTCGGCGTACCGTGGGTTATATAGCTGCCTACGCCATAAACGTTTGCCCCTGCCTCGTTCATTATCTTTATGCGATCCGGTGTCAGTCCGCCGGTCGCTATGACCTGGACTTTTTCAAAGCCTGCGGCATCGAGGCGCCAGCGGATCTCGCGGACGAGATCGGGAGTTACTCCGCCGCGCTCTCCCGGAGTATCGAGCCTGATGCCGGAGAGTTTTTCTCCGAGACATTCCGCAACTCTCATCGTTTCTTCGGCCTCATCTTTAAACGTGTCCACAAGCACAATGCGCGGTTCCTCAGCGGGTATCTGCGCATCATATACTTTTGCAAGCTTGACGGTATCGCCCATCAGCAGTATCGCAGCATGGGGTATCGTACCCCTGGGCTCTTCGCCGCAGAGTTTTGCGGCAAGTATGCAGCTCATAGCGCTGCAGCCTGCTATCTTGGCGGCTCTCTCCATTACAGGGGCGACCGCGGGATGCACATGGCGCGCCCCGAAACAGAGGACGTCACGGCCTTCCGCCGCCTCCACACACTGCCCGGCAGCCGTGGCCCATCCTGTAGATGAGGCGAGCATACCCAGCAGAACTGTCTCATAGAGGCCAAATGATTTGTATGAGCCCGTAAACCTCATGACAACTTCCTTTGCCTCAAATGCGCTGCCCTCAGGCAGAGATTCGATCTCGGGCGGGTTCGGGAGAGTACGAAAGAGGCGGATGACTTCTTCACTGCCGGCATATATACCGCCCTGACGCGCAAAAACTTCCGCAACGACCGGAACGTCGAGTCTCCCCGCAGCACTTAGCACATCCCTGGTCTTGAGAAAGTAGATATCCGTTGTCCAACCCGCAAGTATCTCCTCATGTGTTGCGGAGAAGAGACGGCCTTCGATTTCCTTGTAAGAAGCTATGTCCTTCTGGCTGTCCAGGCGTTTAAGAGGCATCTCAGCTCTCCGGGCCTATCTTATGACAACCTGCAATATTGAAAATATCATAAATGCAACGATCAGCCCCGAAGTGATCTTAGTCAGAGACGACATCCGCTGCCATGTGCCCCCGCTATCGGCCTGCGTGCCGCCGCCTCCGAAGGAACCGGTAAAACCGCCGCTCTTTCTGCGCTGCATCATAATAACGCCGATGAGACCTGCACAAACAAGTATGTGAAGTATTCCGATAAGAATTTTCACAAACTACACCTCCAAGTATTGTCAAACTCATCCGGCACCGGACAAATCTGCCTGGCCGGTAGGATAATTATCCATAGTGCGTACAGCGTAGTATTGTACCACAGGTAACAGCATTTCGGCTATACCTTTTATAGCCAAAGCCCTGTGCGATATTTTTGTTTTTATCGAATCACCGAGCTCGGCGAATGTCATGTCATAACCATCCGGTATAAATATCGGGTCGTAGCCGAAACCGGACTTACCGGCTGGAACTTTTGCAAGACTGCCGTCACAGTATCTCTGGCAGACTACAGGCTCTCCGTTCCATGGAAATACCGCTGCGATACAGGAGACGAACCTTGCGCGCCTGTCCTCTTTGCCATCCATCTGTCCCAGCAGCCATAAGATCCTGTCCATGTCGCTCCCCGGCACAATACGGGCCGAATGTATTCCCGGCGCTCCGTCCAGCGCCGCGGCCTCAAGCCCGCTGTCGTCTGATATAGCAGGAAGGCCCGTCGCCTCCATCCAGGCACGTGCCTTGAGGAGCGCATTCTCCAAATAGGTCGCTCCGCTCTCCTCAATTTCCTTCGGACCGTCAATGTCTCCGCCAAAGAGAAGCTCGATCCCGATAGGCTTGAAGGCATCCTTCATTTCGCGGTATTTGTTTCTGTTGCCGCTTGCAAGTACGATCTTCATAAAACAAAAAGTTTCCGTTCGTCTTCTGTAAGCATAAGGCATTCGATCTGTTTTGCATGGATATATTTTATACCGGCCCAGCCAAGCGCGATTATCTCATCCAGCTCGGGACGCGAAAAAGTTCCGCTCTCTCCCGTACCCTGCAGCTCTACGAAATCACCGCTTCCGGTCATTACAAGATTTGCATCCACTTCGGCGGCTGAATCCTCTTCATAGCACAGATCGAGCATCGGAACACCGCCGACCTTGCCCACGCTCACTGCGCCTATCTGCGTCCTCAACGGAATTTTTGTTATTTTATCATTCGCACAGAGCCAGCGCATAGATTCAAAAAGCGCAATAAAACCGGCGGATATCGACGCGGTCCTGGTGCCTCCGTCAGCCTGGATGACATCACAGTCTATCCATATCGTCCTCTCTCCGAGTTCCGACATATCGACCGCCGCGCGCAGGGAGCGGCCGATGAGCCTCTGTATCTCACTGCCCCGTCCGCTCAGCTTTCCTCTGTTGATATCACGCTGCATCCTCTGGTGCGTCGAACGCGGGAGCATCGAATATTCCGCACTTACCCAGCCGCTGCCTGAACCGCGCATAAAGGGAGGGACCCTGTCCTCAACCGAGGCAGTACAGAAAACATGAGTGTTGCCCCATTTGACGAAAACCGAACCCTCGGCATAACGGCTGCACGCGCGATCAAACGTTATCTCCCTGAGCTCCGACGGATGCCTGCCGTCAATCCTTATGCCGGACATGCTATTGTGTTATCTCCCATGGTTTTGTGAGATCAACCGTGCTCTTATCATTGGACTCTTTGCCTTCGATGTAGAATTTTACTTTTTTGATCGGCGGGAAGTTCTCCTGCATCGTCTTCACAAGCCCTGTGATAACAAGAGCCGCCTTGTCCTTTCCTATCTTCTTCAATGATGACTGGAAAGCGCCGGTCATATCAAGGTAAAGCCAGTCGCCGCTGCGGAAAATATTCTTTACATAGACGCCGTTATCGAGCATGTTTGTCTCTTTCAGTCCGTCGATATATACGGCAAGCACCTTTTCTATGTCTTCCTCAGGGAGCCCCTTGTTGATATCTACCTTGCGCTCCGTGAACTTTCCATTATCCGGTATATAGAGCGTATAGGCCTCACTGCCGGATGCTGAAGGTGCGCCTCCTCCTGCCGGCTGAGACTGTTCGACTTCAGCACCGCTGCCATAGACACCGCCCAGGCGCGGACTGCCTTTTTTATCTGCCCAGTTGAAGAAATAGTTGGTACCGAGATAGCCTATGGCAAACAGGACCGCGAGCAGCGCGAACCAGGCAAAGATCCTGACTAGAATCGGGGCTTTTCTGCACTCGTCATTTCCATCGTCATAATCGTCATAATCATCGGTCTTGGCTGTTTTCGTCCTTGGATTACGGATATCTTCCTCATCTTCAAGCTCGCGTTTCCTGAGATCACGGCGCGAAAAGAGGGCGGAATATGCCGATTTCCCCACGTCTTCAGCCGGCAAGGCACCTCTGCGCGATTCTTCCTCCCCGGCCATAGGCTTTCTGCGGCGGACTGCAGGCTCATCGTAGTCAGCATCTCTTTTTTCTCTGATTACGAAATGTCGGGTTCTCTCTTCGGGGTCCCTCATTATATGCATTCCTCCTGCTACCCTACCGGACTACGACAGGGTGTTCTTTTATATAACTGACTATGCCATTAGCAAAACTCCTGCACAGAGA
>JAJFTP010000053.1 GCA_021372895.1 Synergistaceae bacterium | reverse complement strand
GCCCATTGCGACCCTTTTGTTTGCAGAGCAGTCGACTGACGTGAATTTGACCTTGCCCTCGAATTCCTTTTCCATTTCGTGATAGTGCGGCATGAGTCCCATGCAGGGGACACACTGGGGGCCCCAGAAATCTACCACTACAGGCATAGCCCTCTCTTCACGTACTTCTGCATCACAGTTTTCTTTCGTAAGTTCGATCAATGCGATCCGCCTCCCGAAATTCAGTGTTTCAGAAAAAACTGAATATATGTTCCAAAGATTCTTTAGATATCAGGCCTCGCAATATGGACTGTTCTATCACAAAACCAGTCATATACCGTGTCTTCCGGCTTGTTCTGTTCCCTTAGCCGCTCAATACTGGTACCTATGATAAATAGAGGATTAGCGGGTTCAATAAGAGCCTTTCCATGTGCCGAAAGCCTCTTTGAAATCGATCCCAGAGTCCTTTCGGCGTCGGCAACCAGCACCATCATGGTCCAGTTTTCCTGCTCATGGCTGTCAATATCGGCATAACCTGGAATATAAACCCTCCTCTGGCCAAGCAGGAAAATATGCATTTTTCCCAGAGTTTCATAGAAATCATCGATATTATCCTCGGTTATCCGGTAAAAGAACAGCCTGTCTGCGTCCTTAAGACGAAATTTGTCACTTGGATACGGAGCCTGTTTTCTGTACAGCTCAAAATCATATCTGCTTCTCAGAACAACATTGAACCTGACCGTATCCGATGACATCCTGTTTACAGCCGCCCATTTAATGAGCTCTTTCTCTCCCGGAGGCATCAGACTTCTGCTCCCTACGCCCCAGTTTGGAAAAGCGGATAAGAATGACTGTATTTGCGGATGTCTCTGCCATGTGTACTCTATTTGTCCGTCCTTAACGGAATAAAGCTCTTTTGCACTCAGTCCGGGAACAACCGGGAACTCTTCGTTCACAGAATATTCCTTTATGCCGAACTGTCCTAAAAAAGCCTTTTCCATCAGCAGATACAGCCTGTTATTCCACAGCGACAAATCAGGGTCAAATGGAGGTATTTTTTCAGCAGATATATAATACTCTTCAGCCATCTCGAGACGCTTTGCCGTACCTTCTTCTGTCAGCACATAGCCATGGCCCGCACGCACGATATATCCGCGATCCAAAAGATAAGATACAGTCTCCGGACTTTCCCCTGCAAGGACGAATGTTTCTTCGTCCCAGCAGGGTGCATCAGGCTCAAACAAAAGTAATGTGCGCTCCATGTCGTTCAATCAGAGTGTCCCGTTACTTTCATCCATATTGAGCGCTTTCCATAAAGAGGCGCAGGAACAGAGCATTATCAGGCTGAAAGGTGCGGCTGCCGCCAGGGAGATCGTCTGAAGGTTCTGAAGTCCGCCTGAGATGAGCAGAACTATTGCCAAAGCCGCCATCAATATGCCCCAGATCCCCATCTTGCTTTTAGGAGGATTCAATTCTCCATAAGTCGAGAACATTGAAAGAACGAATGTTCCAGAGTTGGCGGATGTGACAAAAAATGTGGTTATAAGTACCAGCATAACGGTGGACATTATAGAACCTAACGGATAGTACTTGTACATTTCAAAGATCCCTACAGATACGTCCTTTAGTACCTCTACAGAAACATGAATGTTACGCACAAGTTCAAGATGCAGAGCAGATGTCCCGAAAATCGCGAACCACGTGAAGCTGCCCAGGGCAGGGACGATGAGCACACCGCTTACGAACTCGCGTATCGTACGTCCGCGTGAGATCCTGGCGATGAAAGAACCTACGAAAGGAGCCCATGAGATCCACCACGCCCAGTAGTAAAGAGTCCAGCCGCTCAGGAATTTTTCATAAGATCCGCCATAGGGAGCAAGTGAGAAACTCTCTTTCACGAGACCGCTCAAATAATCGCCGATGCCGGTCATCAGAGAGTTGATTATAGGAATCGTCGGTCCCACTAAGAAAAGCAACAGCATGAGTCCCAGACAGATATAGAGATTGAAGTCCGCGACTATTTTGATCCCCTTGTCTATTCCGAGGATAGCCGAACCTGTGTAAAGCACGGCAAGGACTCCGATTACAATAATCTGTACCAACGTACTTTTGGGAATGCCGAACAGCGCATTAAGACCGCTGTTGAGCTGAAGTGCCCCAAGTCCGAGAGATGTCGTTATACCTGCAAGTGTGGCAAATATAGCAAGGATATCGACCGTCTTCCCGAATTTGCCGCGTACCATTTTTTCGCCAACAAGCGGTATGAATATCGAACTAATAAGTCCCGGAGTGTTGTGGCGGAATTGATAATAGGCCAAAGGCATGGCAATTACGGCATAACCGGCCCATGGATGCAGCCCCCAGTGAAAGAAGGAGATCTGCATCGCATCACGTGCCGCCTGTATCGATCCTGCATCGGCTCCGAAAGGAGTAGATCCAAAGTGGAAGAGAGGTTCAGCCGCTCCGTAGAAAACAAGGCCTACCCCCATTCCTGCAGAGAAGAGCATTGCGAACCAGGATATATTGTTGTATTCAGGACGGGAGTCTTTCGGACCCAAACGAACGGAACCAAAACGGCTAATTCCAATCATTATTGAAAATATTACAAAAATGTTCATGGTGAACATGTAGCCCCAGCCATAGTATTTTGTCAGTCCTCCGTTAAGGGTTTGAGCAAAACTCCCGAAGGACGCAGGAGAGAACAACCCCCATAGGACTATAGCCAATGTTATGGCTATAGGTATAACATATACAGGGTTCAACTCTTTACCTGATGTACCGCTCCCTGTTGTTTCTATCTGTGGCGAATTTTTATCAAATTTATCCGTCATTTGTTATTACTCCCCTCGCAGCAATAGTATTGTTTTAGTACCTGCATAAAGAAGGTAAGAGATGGGAAATATTTAAATTCCCAATCCTTACCCTCATTACATATCTTAATACTTGGTAGGGAATACTTTCGGCTCTTCTATTTCTGTGGCCAGGGCATCAAGTGCCACGCCAACCCTGTGATAGCGGAGATTCCACTCTGCTTCAGGTGAAAGCTGCGGGTCGCCGAGGGGATATGGGACAGAGACTGTTTGTACCATTCTGTTTGAACCGACCGTCTTTGCTACGTCGATAAGGTTGCACATCACTACAACAGGGAGGCCTGCACGCTCGATTTCTTTTGCCATCGTTGCACCGCAACGTGTGCATGTTCCTCAGGTGGCGGTGAGGATCACGGCGTCAACATTTGCCTGTATCAGATCAGCCGCTATCTCACGTCCGAACTTTGCGGCATAGTTCTGTGTCGTACCTGTCCCGACCGTTGTATAGAAATAATCATGCAGCTTAGCAAACTTGCCCTCTTTTTCATACACGCGCATCGCATCGACAGGAATGCCTCTGTCAGGAACTTTGCACATTGCCTCAGGGTCAAACCCTGCATGGATCGTCTTATATTCACTTGCCGGGAGGTTGTTTTTACCGGCTATATTGTACTTGCCCCACTTCTGGGCGGATGCACTCTGGATCCTGTCTGGGTTATCAATGGGGACGACACCGCTTGAAGAGACAAGGGCTATGGTGCACTTGCTGAGGTCTTTTACCGCATGTGCGGGAGGGATTTTGTCCATTTTCGGTATGACAAGTTCTGTCTCGAAAGGCTCTCCTGCGATCTTCTTAAGTAGCATATCAATTACACGGTCGGCGGCCATGAGGCCGTTGGGAGCTGGGATCTCACTGCGAATGCCGCGCGGGAAGTAGCCCTCTTCCTTTGCGGTAAGAAGCGTCTCGCCTGTCGCTATCTTTTCGGCATACTTAGCCATCAGATCAAGGTCGTCCTTCATGAAAGTTGCCTTTCTTCCGCCCTTAAATATGAAGCATGAACGTCTGTATTCCTCGACTCCTGGATTCTCTTCGTTCATTGATGTGATGGCCGGCACGTTGTAACGCTCCGCAACAGCTTTACAGACAAGTCCGCAGCCTACTCCGTAGCGCCCCGCCATAAATGCTGGCCCGGCGAAGAAGATATCGAATTCTTTTGTATCAAGCCATGTGAATATCTCAGACAAAGCTTCATCCGTATGGTTTGTCACATAGTTGTCTCCGACCACAAATGTATTAGTCAGATCAATGTGTGGCATCATGCTGTTGAGCATGTTTGAGCAGCCTACAAGACCATCGTGAAAAATGGGCTTGCAATCGGCGGAATCCTCACCGCCAACCTGACCAAAGAACTGATTTATGTAATGAATGGCTTTCATCTTATACGCCTCCTAAAATATTTAGAAATCAGCGCAGGTTCTCTTTGAATAACCGCTGATGTGGTTGGCACAGAACATACCGTTATTTTCCATAACGCACGAGCCATCCGGATTGATGCACCCTTCCCAGCCGCCTGAGTTACCGTCGCGTGCCAGAGCTTCCAGCTCGCCAATCACTTCCATCGCAGGAAGCTCATAGAACTGGGAGACGTTTCCTGTGGTCACAAGTGCGTCTGTAGCAGGATTCATTGAAACAAGGGGCTGCGAGCCGCCGTCTCTTCCTGTAGATTCGTCGGAAATGCCGACAGTCTTAATTCCCAGCCTTTCAAGTTCTACAAGCATTGCCGTGTAGTCCACATCAGGGTTGCCGTAGCCTTCTTCCGCAACAACAGCCGCTTTTGCACCCAGGTTGACTGCAATCTGTCCTGCCATCTGTACGCAGCGGACCTTCTCCTCCATCTTCGGATTAAGTGTCGAAAGAATAACTCCAAGGAAGTTGATAGTCTTGCCGTGCTCGGCGAACAGGCGCTTTATCATAGGATTGGCAGTGAATTCGTATGTGGATATTTTGGAAGAGCTGGGCATAAAGCTGCCGGAAATGAGGCATCCGTCTAGGATCTCATTCGGGTGCATGTATGTAGGAAGCATTCTGTTTCCGTCCCATCCGTACACAAGCGTATTATATCCCAGGGCTTCCATCTGCGTCTGGGGCTGAAGTATATAGACTACACCGGGAAGAGCCTTCGTCTTCTCGTCACGGTCTGGCATCGGAGGAAGATCATAGACTTCAAGCGTCTCAGGCTCCAACTCACGGACACACTCGGCGATGTACTCAGCTAGGCGCATTGAAGCCCATCTGATCGCGTGGTTTTTCTTCTGCTGTTCCCTTTGCTCGAAGATCTCATCGGTATCGGCAACTAGGACGAGGTTCACCATGTCACCCCAGATGGTGTAGTGCTGAAAAGGTCCGTACATGTCGATAAGACCATCCTGGAACCCGCCCCAGTGCTTCCCTACGGAAAGAAGAGAGACATCGCTGAGGACGTGTGTCCTTCCCATACCCGCCTGTCCAAGCGGGGAAGTAACCCCGGGATACGCTCCCTGACCGCCGCTTACCTTGCATCTGAACTCCACAGACTCTTTCACGGGGCAAAGCCTGACCTTGTCTCCGGGACGAACTATTACAAGATCCGCATCTGTAATATGACTATCTTCACAGACAACACGAAGGGCGTCTTCTTTGTCCACCTTCAGGATGCCGTCGCAAAAAGCGGTCTTATCTCCGAAGACTATGTCCTTTACCTTGAAGCTGCCTATTTCAAGTCTCATGCAATCTCCTCCTTGAATATGATTTTGTATCTATGAGATTTTGCGATAAAAGAGATATATATAAAACACCTCTCATAATCCCGCATTAAATTTAACCTCATAAGAACCTCCATATTCAATAAGGAAAGGCGTGAACCAACATGTCACATTTAATACTCCGCGCGGATATAGGGTTTAAAGGGACATTGAGAGGGCAGCAAGAGTGGGTGGATGGGGGCTGGTCTGTCCTGTTGTGCGGCAACAGCAAAAAACTCAGACAGCCATTTATAAAATTCCGGCTGGGACAAAGAAAATGGATGATATCGATCCTAAACATATATATGGGAAAATTTCAGTTTGAAGCTGTTATATAACTCCCGACACAGCGCTTAATCGCGTCTTGTTTTTACTGTGCATCATGATCCCGAGGGCCACGTTAAGCAGACAAACGTTATCCACCCATAGGAAGGAAGCCCCCGCCAGAAGTTTTTGCGGCATGCTGAGAGGAGCAAAGCAGAGACTGCCGTTTACTATGCCCCACTGAAGTTCTTCGAATGCATAGAACTTTTCCTCCGGGCGGCCGAGGAGAGGTTTGTCTGTTATCGTGATGCCTCCGTCGGTAACCGCAAAATCTCCAAAACTGTATTTTCTGCCCTCTTTAAGTCCGCTGAGCATTTCCGACAGAAGCCTTCTGCCCACAGCCTTCCAATATCTGTCTGTAATGTGCTCATAGAAATCCTTTTGCTTAGTCTTGATTGTGAACTCACGATCCTTCGTGCCGAACGTAGCGACACATACGCGTCTCGGCAAGATGCCGCCACGTTTCTGGTCTATTCCCCAGCGGATCCTTGTTATCTTTTTGAGAGGGATCATCTCTCCGCACCACACAAAACAATCCGGGGTTATCTCAAGTGTCCTCCTGAACGGCCATATGCCGAATATGCACTTAAAATCTATTTCATGCTGCCATGAATGCTTTCTCTCCATAAAATTGCACTCCTCTGGATTTAACCCCGCTATTGGCTCTTTGTGCTGACCCTTATATATCCGGTCCCTGATACTATGACATAAAGCTTTTTACCCTTCGACGGCGGCATCGGTTTTACACTCATGGTAAGCGCAGGTGTCAGTGTCTGCCACTCTCCGTCGTAGTAAAACTGGTTGACCTGTGATTCCGGCCATATATACGCTTTTGCGCTCCTGTATGTTTCGCTTGTGTTTGCAAGTCTGCCTCCAAGCCAGATGATGGTCAGGTCCGCATTTACAGCAGAGCCCCCGTGTCCGAGCACATAAAGTCTGAAACCGCACTCCTCTGTCTGAGCCATCGCCATTCTGTCCGAGAGCCATAAAACCAGATCATCGGCCTCTCTCTGAATAACCGAATCTTCGTTTATACCGCCGCCCATCGTAGCAACTGTGATCCCGCCGGACAGCGTTATTATTATAAGCAGGACAATGATTAACTCAACAAGAGAGAAGGCGTTTCTGTTTGGATAACTACCTGGCTTCGGCTGCATCTTCCGAGTTCTGAGATATTATCCAAAGATAGAATGGATGTTCCTTTCTGTATAGGTGTCCCTCGCGGTTTGTGCAGCCATGCTTCGTCCAGCCTTCCGCAATAAGTTTGTAATCGGTCGCACGCAGCACCCTGTACTCGAACGTGACGCTGTGTATCTTGATCTCTGAGACTCGGCACCATAGCTGTATCTGGTCGTCGTAGCGGGCCGGATGTTTATAACGACAGCGACACTCTACAACCGGAAGCGTAAGGTCGTCTTCCTCCCATTTTGTATACGGTATCCCCCACGCGCGGCACAGTTCAGTACGAGCCACCTCAAACCAGTCGAGATAGTTGGCGTTGTAAACGACGCCCATCTGGTCAGTCTCACTGTAGCGGACCCTTATCGTAGCGACAAGCTTATATTCGTTCTGCGGCATGTTTGACACCCCCTGGAACAGACGTGCTATTCATAAATAGTTTAAAATGTGGCATGTACATTATAAATCAATAACCGGAAAAGTTGGAACATGCATGCAGACACATCTAAAGCCAGGTTATATTGAGATTTTTGCGCGGAGGGAACTGTCTCACCGGCTTAAGCTGCGGATATCCGAGCATCTGAGCCCCGCATAGATGCTCGTCCTCATTGATCCCAAGGAAATTGCGCAGATCGCTGAAATTTCTTACAGCCATCGTCAGAAATCCTCCCCAGCACGCACCTACTCCCATACTGTGAGCTGCCAGTTCAAGGTATGTAAGCGCGATCGCTCCATCCTCCGGCCACCCGTAATCCTTAGGGACAACGGCAAAAGCAGCCTGAGGCGCGCCGCGCAGCAGACCATCCTTTCCTTCCTTTGCTTTTTCAATCATAAGCGATGCTATAAGTGAGAGCCGGGACGTTGTTTTTTTATTCATCTCATCATGCAGCCAGCGAAGTATCAGGTTGACTATTTCCTTTGTCTTCTCCGGATCATCTGAGACTATCCAGCGAACCATCTGACTGTTGCTTGCAGTAGGCGCCATCCTCACGGCCTCGAATATCTCCGCAAGGACCTCCTTCGGGACCGGTCCCTCCTTGAAACAGCGGATGCTGCGGCGCGTCTTGAGCAGGTTCAGCCCTTCTTTCTTTGAGGGCATTGCGAGACCCGACACCTCTGCAAGTTCTTCATTTTTCTGGAATGAAAGGCTGTCAGCGCAGCTGGGGCAGAACAGCACGCAGTGGCCGCACTTTATGCAGTTCCGTATCTCCTTTGCATCCATTTCCGGCAAGCCTGCCTCACCAAACCGGATTATATCTGCAGGACAAATTTTCACGCATATACCACACTTAGTACACTTTGCTGGATCAACTATCAATGCCGGCATTTTAACTCCCCCTTAAATTATTACCTCAATATACACAAAGCCTCTCTAAAAAAACAAATCTGCCCATAAACATGCATGCGTCTATTCTGCTCTGGGTAAAACATAAAAAACTACAGAACGCTGAAACAGACCAGATAATTCTACCACCTCATCCGGCACAGGCAAAATGCCTGAAATAAAATCAGCATGAATACCAGCCGTGATCTATGTTTTTTCACCTATAATCTTCAGCTGTAGATTAAGAACTGAGGAGACTTTACAAATGAAAAAACTGCTGGTCCTGATCACAATTCTATCTGTGTTGGTGACAGCCATGTGCGCGTCAGCTGACACGTCGAAGCTGATTCCGCCATACCACTGGACTTACCATTCACTTGAAACCCTTCATATCAAAGGACTGCTGGACGAAGAGGTCGTACCCGGCAAGAGCGCATTTAATGCGGAACAGGTGGTTTCAATGGTTGTTATGGCACTTGATACAATAGAGCGTGACCCTCTAAAAATGGGACAGGATGAGCTTCTGAGTATGCGCCAGCTAATAAACGGCTATAAGTCCGAGTTTATCTTTCTGGGCTATGATTTCAACAAAATAAGAACAGATCTCGAGGACTGCGCGATCCGCGCCGGACTTACCGCGGTAGAAACCGGCGCACTCAGTGCGAGACCGGCCGCGCTCAGCAAGAAAGCGGCGGGATCTGTCAATGGATTTGCCTTAGGACTCTACAAAAATCTTTCGGAAAAAGAAACCGGCAACCTCTTTTTCTCGCCTTACAGCATATCTGCAGCACTTGCGGCTTCATACGCCGGAGCCCGCGGCAGTACCGCCGCAGAGATGGAAAATGTCCTCTACCTGGACCCTGACATCCATAGAAGCATGTCAGCGCTCATCAGCGAGCTGAACTCCGTATCAGACGATATCGCCGAGATGGACACGGCGAATGCGATATGGCCGGCAAAACAGGAAAAACTTCTCGCGGACTATGTTGATACGGTCAAAAACTACTACGGAGCGGCCCTTATCCCGCTGAACTATCGGGCAAGTCCTGAAAAAGCACGCAAAACAATAAATAAATGGGTGGAAAAGCAAACGCACGAAAAGATAAAGGATCTCATAGGCGTAGGCGTACTTAAGAAGGATACGCAGATGGTGCTGACTAACGCGGTTTACTTCAGGTCAGACTGGCTTGAGAAATTTGAGGCCGGCGATTCGCGCGTAATGCCGTTCTGGGTCGCAAATGACAGATCCATACCAACATTAATGATGAATAAAACATCTGACAGGATAAATTATGCAAAAATCAGTGGAACAGAGATTGCGGAACTACCCTATAAGGACGGAAGATTCTCAATGTTGGTCATCCTTCCGGATAAAGCAACTGGCCTCAAATCAGCAGAAAGCAATCTTAGCTTGAAAGAACTCGACTCATGGATCAAATCCATGTCTCTGAAAAAAGTAAGCATCACGATCCCCAAGTTCAAGATGGAACAGTCCTTCGAATTATCTGAAGCTCTTGGACAGATGGGGATGCCATCAGCATTCAGTCCGGATAAGGCAGATTTCTCGGGCATGAACGGCAAGTACAACATGTACATCGGCAGTGTCATCCACAAAGCGTTTATCGAGGTAGGAGAAGAAGGAACTGAAGCAGCTGCTGCAACAGCCGTAATAATGATGAAGACGTCGCTCCAGCCGCACGGGGAAACGATAATATTCCGCGCAGACAGGCCGTTTATTTTTATGATAAGGGACAACCGATCCGGTGCGATACTTTTTATCGGGCGTTATGCAAAACCATAGAGGACAAAACAGTCTGCCAGACCATCATTCTGGACTGGCAAGACTTACGTCTCTTGGTTATCTGGAGACAAGAACAAAAAACGCACAAAAAACCGCTATTCTTCCTTCATCTCACCATCGTCAAGCTCGTTTTGCACAAATCCCTCTTCGCCTGTCACGGGAAGACCCTGAACATCGCGGAGCGCACGAGTGATGGCGCGAGAACGTGCCCCGGCCCTTTCAAGTTCTTTCCCCGCCTGATCTATCTTCTGCTTAGTTTTTTCGAGCACGCCGCCGAACCTGTCGAACTCCGTCTTTACCTTGCCAAGAAGGATCCATACCTCGCTTGAACGTTTCTCTATCGCAAGAGTTCTGAACCCCATCTGAAGGCTGTTGAGCAAAGCGGTCACAGTTGTGGGACCTGCAGGTACGACCCTGTAATCATGTGCAAGCATATCGCTGAGACCATCTATGCGCAGCACCTCGGCGTAAAGACCCTCGACGGGCAGATAGAGGATACCGAAGTCCGTAGTGTAAGGGGGTTCAAGATATTTGTCTCTTATCGTCTTCGCCTCTTCAATCACGCGCTGTTTCAGTGATTTTTGGATTTCAATGACAGAAACCGCATCTCCTGCCTCTGACGCAGTGACAAGACGCTGGTAGTCCTCAAGAGGGAACTTGGAGTCTATGGGAAGCCACACAGGTGCGCTTCCGTCGCCGGCGCCGGGAAGGGATATGGCAAATTCCACCCTCTCGCTGCAATTGGGCCTGGTTGCGACGTTTTCCGCATACTGGTCCGGCGTAAGTATCTGTTCCAGCAGCGCATGAAGCTGCATCTCCCCCCACATCCCGCGCACCTTGACGTTGGACAGCACTTTTTTAAGGTCACCCACATCGGACGTCAACGCCCTCATCTCTCCAAGCCCCTTATGGACCTGTTCGAGCCGTTCGGAGACATTTGTGAACGCTTCTCCGAGACGTTTTTCAAGCGTGGAATGGAGCTGTTCATCGACAGTCGCGCGCATTTTCTCAAGTTTTTCCTCATTGCTTTTATACAACTCCTGAAGCTTAGTCTCGACCGTCGCGCGGATCGCCTCCAGCTTTTCTTCATTAAGGCGGCTTATGTTCGTAAGCTGCTGAGAAAGAGAGCTCAGGCTCTCCCTCTGGAGGTCGCCGATCTCTTTTATCCTCTGTGCCTGAGTGTCTCCGAGAGACAAAATGCCCCTGGCCTGCTCCTCGCGTCCTGCGCGCGCATCCTCGCGCTGTTCCTTTCTCATAGACACAAGCTCTTCCTGTATTCCGCGTTCCGTGTCTTCAAGCCTGCCCTCAATTTTCTGCAGCCTCACCATCAGTTCACGGGCTATCTGCTCCATCGCACCGCTGTTGTCTTTAAGTTTGGAGACTGTTGCGATGACGTATGCAGCGATAAACAACACGGCAACCGCAAGTATAATTACCAAATACATATCCGGCGCACCCCCTGATCTTTTCAGCCACTATTATATTGCCTTAGTGGGAAAATGTCCCTGTATGCGATAGTGTCAAATCAAGTCAGCAATTTCATTGAGACTCCTGTTAGTGCTGGAACAAACAGTATATCCCCCTTCCTACGAACAAATCAAAAGCAAGCAGCCGGCACACTTTCACGGTTACGGAGCCTGCGCCATCTGTGCTATCATACGGATGGAGGATCGTAGGCGGGACATCTTCGAAACCAGGAGGCAAGAACGGCATGGAAATCACAATGAAACCTATCGGCTTTATTCGGTCTTCATTCAAAACAAAAGATGGCATCGCAAGACAAAGCAAATACGCGGAGGACGAGACAGGTGTCATTGAGATGTTGGAAGAATATAAAGAGGGTATTATGGATATCCGTCCGAACACATACGGTATCGTCCTGTTTTATTTTCACAAATCCGAAGGCTTCGACCTGCGTCCGATCACGCACAAAAGCGAACTCCCTATCGGCGTGTTTTCGACGCGTTCACCCAACCGGCCAAATGGCATCGGCATGTCGATCGTGAAATTTACGAAGAACGACGGGAAAAACCTGACTTTTAGGGGCGTGGATATGTTGGACGGCACACCCGTACTTGATATCAAACCATATGATGCGGATCTGGATCCGGCGGAATAGGGATGTTTTTTCTTTAAGCGATCCCTACTTTCTCCATGGCGAAAAATATTTGAAACTTCACCTATTAATGTCGTACACCTTATACAGGAAACAGGATAAAATAAATTTAAAGGGGCGGTCATAATGCCGGAAAGAATAAAGATAAACATACCCAGGCTAATCTCTTCGTATTATACAGAACATCCTGACCCTGCGGAAAAGGCAGACGCCGTTTCATTCGGGACATCAGGACACAGGGGATCCTCTTTTGAACAAAGCTTCAATGAGGATCATGTCGCTGCTATATCACAGGCAATATCTGAGTACCGGGCCGAAAACGGCATTACCGGGCCGCTTTTTATAGGCATGGACACACATGCCCTCTCGGAAGCGGCACTGCGCACAAGTATCGAGGTCTTCGCCGCCAACGGCATCGAGATACGCCTGCAGAGCGGATTTGACTACACGCCGACGCCTGTGATTTCGCATGCGATCCTATCTTGGAACAAAAACACCGGCGCCACGACTGCCGACGGAGTCGTGATCACACCGTCGCATAACCCGCCCGAGTATGGCGGCTTCAAGTACAACCCGCCGAGCGGAGGCCCGGCAAACACAAATATCACCGAGACAGTTCAGAAGCGCGCAAACGAACTGCTTGGCAAAAAATTGTGCGGTGTAAAACGTATGGATTTCAAGAAAGCGCTCTCGGCGCCTAACGTACGTTTTATAGACTATATTATGCCTTACATTGAAGGGCTTGCAGATGTCCTGGATCTGGACGCCATCAGCGCATCCGGCCTTAAAATCGGGGCTGACCCGCTTGGCGGCTCCGGCGTACACTTCTGGGAACCTCTCGTTGAACGATACCGGTTGGACCTTGAGGTTGTAAATAAGGACGTTGATCCGACATTCTCCTTTATGCCGCTCGACCATGACGGCAAGGTACGCATGGACTGCTCTTCCCCGTACGCGATGGCAAACCTGGTTGCGCTCAAAGACAGTTACGACGTGGCGTTCGGCAATGACCCCGACTATGACCGCCACGGCATAGTAACTCACAGCGGGCTCATGCAGCCAAACGCATACCTTGCCGTAGCGATAGAATATCTCTTTACACATCGCAACGGCTGGAATGAAAATGCCATGGTCGGCAAGACTCTCGTTTCAAGTTCGATGATAGACAAAGTTGCTGCTTCACTGGGCAGACATCTCTACGAAGTACCTGTGGGGTTCAAATGGTTCGTTGACGGCCTGCTCTCCGGAATGCTTGGCTTTGGCGGAGAAGAGAGCGCAGGGGCGACATACCTTAGAAAAAGCGGCGCTGTATGGACAACGGACAAGGACGGCTTCATAATGAGCCTGCTCGCCGCTGAAATCATGGCTGTAACCGGCAAAGACCCCGCCGAACATTACGCCGCGCTCACTGAAAAATTCGGGCATCCGTTCTACTCGCGCAAAGACGCCCCGGCGACACCTGAAGAAAAAAAACGCCTCAAAGCGCTATCTCCGTCAGACGTTCCGGCAGAAACCCTGGCGGGGGAAAAGATAACGGCGAAACTCACATCTGCCCCAGGCAACGGCGCACCGATCGGCGGGCTTAAGGTAATTGCTGAGAACGGATGGTTCGCCGCACGCCCATCCGGCACCGAGGATATATACAAAATCTATGCGGAAAGTTTTAAAAGCAAGGAGCATTTGCAGACTATAAACGAAGAGGCGGAAGAAATAGTCTCAAAAATCATAAAGTCATAGGCAGACCACCAACGGAAGGCGCTCCTGCATACATCGGCAGAAGCGCCTTCTCTTCGCATATCGCTATTTATGCGCAACGGTCATCTCCATATGGAACTTAGTTTGGCATATTCAGTATTTTCATCTATGTGCCGGAGGGAATGCAAAAAAGCCCTTCCATTATCCGATGTGATCTCTTCCGACAGGCATCTCACTCTTGTCCTCGGGACAGGATGTAAGAACTCCCCCTCCACAAGCATTGGGACCATATTTTCAGGCACTTCCGCCGGAACTGTATCCAGGGCCCAGCTGAAATAAACGGCATGGTTCGTATGGCCGTTGACATCGAGGTCCTGCCAGCGGACTTTCCATACTTCCTCCATCTGCGCCTTCCTGAGTTCGGGTACCCTGACATCCCGGGGAAGTTCTTCAGATATCTGTTCCATAAACGCTGTCATCAGCTCACACTTGTCAAGACGTATCGGACGCTGCTTGATAAAATCCAGCAGGACCCACCATGTATAGGCAGAGCCCAGAAATTCCCCTCTTAAATCCCAGAGCATGAACGAACGGAGTGAGAAGAGGTTATGGCAGGGTTCGGCATAGGTCTTTATCCTTATTGCCCCATCCTCTTCCACAGGGTATTTCTTCAGGTCTATGCGATATTTCCGGAGGACCCAGGTTATGTTGTGCTCAAGCGTCTGTCTGACCGACAGCCCGTATTTTGAGGCATCAATGTCCGCCATCTCCTGAAACATCTCAAGGAGGACATTGAATTTGAGCCGTCCTCTGGGGTCTATGCCGCTGAAAGGTATAGCGTTATCTATTTCAGTCATCGAGGTAACTGCCGTAATAGCACTGTATATGTTATAACCGGGGTCCCTTTGTCACACTGACCTGAAGTAAGGTCACATAAAGAACCAATGAGGTCTGTAAATCGCCATGGTCTCGTGCCAAACGTGGGATGGCCTAACCTGTCGCGGCAATTAAACGAGTCTCTTGCGGACTGAGATGCCTTTATAACACTGTCTGAAATGGTCCCTATTATATCGGCACCGCGCCTGGTAACCTGCAAGCGGATCCCGATTGAAACTGCTCCGACATAGCGCATATTGTCGTTCCTCCCGATAAGGGCAATAGATCAAAAACACTAACAGATTTTAACACTAACACTTGACACTGTGATAAAGTGGATGTATCATCGCCTGAATAAAAAATCAGGCACCTATCCCTAGACTCAAAGGAGGCTTATGGATATGCGGGGAACAATATCTGAAATACGTTCTTATTATTATGCTTATACTTACTCTCGCTGCCATCGTGCCTCGGGGCAATTGGTGTTTTCCGCGAAGTCAAGCTTAGCATAAGCAGTATCATGTTAGCAAGCAAGTACTTCAAAGACCGCCGGCTCGGGGAGCCGGCGGTCTTTTTTTATCTTACAGCCAAAGAATTGCTCCTGATGCAAAGCTTGGCTGGATATCTTTAAGTACTGCGCCACGATCAAGCCAATATAATGAGAAAGGGGATATACAAATGTTTGAAACAGATATGTGGGTATTTTTCTCAGGAGTGTCACTTCTTTGGAGCACCGGCTGGTCTATCGTCAAAATATTAAGGCAGGCAAAGTAAGATGTTCACGTTCGCCCCGCTCTGGATAGCCTACGCTGTCCTGCTCATATTGATCGCAAAATACTCGCGCAGCAGAGACGCCCTTCTGCCAGGCAAGGTCAGTATCGTTATACAGGCCCTGGCATATGTCGCAACATATATATCCGCTGTTGCTCTTGTCGGGTTCGGGGGGTTATGCTATCTTTTCGGTATGCAGATGCTTCTTATCGCGGCCGGGAATGTCTGGCTCGGGACTTGGTTCGTCTACCGTTACCTGGCCTGGCCGACAAGGATCTGGCAGAGAAAACTTGATTCGAGGACACCTGCGGAACTTCTCTCCAAGGCATACAAAACACCGCTTTTGCAGAAGTTCCTTGGCATTATATCGACAGTGCTCCTGGTGGTATACGGTTCTGCTGTGTTCAAGGGAGCAGCCGTTATGGTATCAGGGGTGGTGCCGATTTCACCTGAGGCAGCTCTGGCTGTATTGGTTTTAATAGTAGGGATGAGCGTCGTCTGGGGCGGGCTTCGCGGTGTGCTGTACACTGAAGCTGTACAGGGACTTATCATGGTACTCGGCGTTGGTATGCTTGTCATTGCACTGCTTAAGGCTGTCGGCGGCCCTGTTGCCGGAATACAGGCTTTGGCCGCCATGCCTCCGACAGAGGGAGCCAACAGGGGTTTCATGGCGCTGAGCGATGGGCCGACAGGACTCAACATAATATTCCTTACAATAGTAACTTCTGTAGGGATATGGGCTCAGCCGCAGCTTATACAGCGCCACTTCGCGCTAAAAAGCGCGGCTGAGACAAAAAAGACCGCTCCGATGGCAATGCTCGCGCTCTCTGTAGTGGTGGGCGGAGCCTACTTCGCAAGCGCACTCTCAAGGCTCCTGCTCGGTTCTGAAATAACGAACCCCGACACGGTAATGCCGACTCTCGTGCATATGCTTCTACCTGCCTTTGGCCAACAGCTTTTCGCTCTGGCTATCGTGTCGGCTTCGTTATCCACTGCATCGGCATTGCTCCACATTGCAAGCGGAAGCCTCGGACGGGACGTTTTTGGAAGGCAGCTTTCCGGCTGGTCCTGGCGTATCGTCGTCATACTCTGCACTGCATCCTGCGGATTATTCGCACTGAAGAGTTCCTCAATCATTGCGCTTATCTGCACTACAAGCTGGACACTCCTGGCCTGCGCGATAATAGTGCCATACCTTGCACTATTGATCCAGGGACCAAAGGCCGGTCCAAGCGCGGCATTCATGTCCTCCGTATGCGGTTTCGCCGGGACCATAGCCTGGTATCTGTTCGCTTATGCACCTACATCTTCCAAAATAGCCGGTTTTGCCGCTCCCGGCATTCTTGGGGCAATGCATCCGATACTGCCCGGCGTTTTGATATCGTTTATGACCTTTATGCTGTTTTCATTCAAAGCAGGTGGTACGAAGTTCCCAACTCATTAAAAATGAAGGGGGCAGACATAAAAAGTTCAAAGGCAGCCGGCAGAATTTCGCGGATTGCCTTTGAACTTGCAACCAGCCTGTACATAGACGCTTGAATCTATACTGTCCCCTCTTTATTATCCCTGTGTCAGTGTATCAAGGAACTCAGCCACAGCTGCAAGGCCTTTTTTAAGCACATCCATCTTCGGAGCATAACCAATGCGGAAGTGGTTTTCAAATTCAAAACAACTCCCCGGCACAACAAACGCACCGTTAAAATCATACATTTTGCTGCAGAAGTCCTCCGACTCCATCGGCACATCATATTTAATCAGCGCGGTCGTTCCCGATTTCGGTACTACAAAACTTACACCGTCGGTCTTATCCACCCAGTCGACCAGTACTTTCTTGTTATCCAGAACAATCTTCATGCTGCGCTCCAGAATTTTTTCCCTGTTTTTGAGCGCGATAAGGGCAAGCGCATCATCTATCATACCGCAGCTGATTATGTTGTAATCACGGTGTTTGAAACAATCCGAGATAAATTCCTCCGGACCCGTTATCCATCCGAGGCGCAGCCCGGCAAGAGAGTATACTTTTGACATGCTGGAGGTCCCCACGCCGCGCTCGTATATATCTGCTATCGACGGGATACTATAACTGCCGGCATGTTCAAGCCCCCTGTAAACCTCGTCGCACAATACCCACGCTCCGACACTATCCGCTATTTTTGCTATTTCCATCATCGTTTTTTCTCCGAAACATGCACCGGTTGGGTTGTTTGGCGTATTCATGATAATCGCTTTTGTATTTGATTTTACTAGGGTACGGAGTTTTTGGAGGTCAGGCATAAAACCATCCTCTGGTTCAAGGCGCAGACGGCGGACCTTCGCGCCAAAGGCCTCAGGCAGCGAATAGAGCTGCTGATAGGTCGGGTAGAGCGCTACAACTTCGTCACCAGGCTTTATAAGCGTAAAAAGGGCCAGGAAATTGGCACCGATCCCGCCATTGGTTATGATCACATTGTCAACTGTCTTTTTCGTGTGATATAAACCGGTAATTTCCTCTCTGAGGGCAATACTTCCCGGTATAGCGCCGTAAGTGAGCTTGGTGTCCAACAATTTTGCGAGAAAATCTTCACTTTCCCCGGCTATATCGAGAAGCTCCCCTATTTTAAAAGACTCGACACAGGTCTCTGCTATGTTATATCTAGCGCCATCCTCGTATTTGTTCATCCAATCCTCGACGCCGAACGTCTTTATGTCCATTGATATCCCTCCTGCGGATAAATTTTACGTAAAGGATAGCATAAAGAAGCATACGCGCGGATAAAAATCAGCGGCAGATTCCAAAAGTGTTTTTTCATCCTTTGGATAACCTGCCGCGAATATCCCGCTATTTTGTGGATCAGCGGGCAAATAAATGTAACCGCGATTATTTTACTTCTTCTTCAGGTAGTCGATGACAGACTTAAGTGCCTCCTGCGCATCGGGCGGCAGGGCATCCATTCCACCGTTATCAGTCTCGCAGGACTTGATGAACTTGAGCCTGTCATTCATGCGGTTTATAAAATGCTGCTTGTACGTCCAATTTGTAAAATCGACCTCGAATCCCGGTATCTTAAGTATGTCCATACCTGGAATACCTCCGAGCGGGACAAAATTACCCGTGCCTTCCACTATTGTCTCAAGTATCTTAAGCGTTGTGTTTTTTTGGACCTTCTTATCCATAAAAGAACCGGTGTTGAGGATATAGCAGTCAACTCCGTCCTCAAAGAGGGTACGGAACCGGATGTAATCCATAGCAAGCGGATATGTCCTGAATGGGTTTGCATAACTTTCGATCACAAGTGCATCCGGGTCGACACCTGGGGCGAGACGCTCCGCGGAAGTGCGGCGCGTTGCAAGAGTCGCACCCATAACAGCCGCAAGGGACGCCCCTGTAAGTTTAACGACCGGAGGCAGCGTCGGATCCTTCATCAGCCAGCATATTGCGTTGAGCGGCTCATCTATGCGGTCGATCCTGTTCGGCGACCAGAAACGTGACTTGACCGCACGCCCGTTGCCGTTTCGGATGTCTTCGCTGACAACGATCAATTTATCGTCTTTATCGCGAACCGCGCCGCAATTCTGAAGGGTAAGCAGAAATTTGTTATCCTCGCAGCCGATCGGATAGTCCTGCATTTTATCAAAATAAGCCGGTTCAAGGGCTATCGCATACTTCTCCTTGACGTTTATTATCACTGCATCATCATGGAGCACGGTAACATCATACTTGCCGTTATGTTTTGCGTGGGTTATTGTCGACTTGCCGGAGCCGGATAGGCCGAACACGGCAAGAACGAACTTTTTACTGCTGCCGTCTTTCAGTTCATAGCGTTTAAGTCCGCCATGGCATGAGGCATATCCGTTTCTTGCCGCAGCCCCCCATGCGAGGGTCAGAGTCCCTTTCTTGAACTCACCAAAATAGCGCATTCCGAGTATCGCGGCGCAATTCTGTTCCGGAGAAAAAAACGCAAGGCCGAGAGGGTAATCGGGATGCTCCCATTCCGGGTCCACAAAAACAAAAATATCTCCGTCATTCGGGAGCGGACGGGAGTTGGCATAGCGTGCGCGGTACTCATCGTTCATATACTGGAAATTTAACATCCAGCTGTAGATACTGTTCTCAAAACCTTCGGGCAGCATAATATGCGCTTTGACCATAAAATCTTCATCCAGGCCGATAACTGCCTCCGCAGAGTAGAACCTGCGAAAACGGGCGTTATATATAGCTTCACGAAGTATCGTTGCGTAT
>JAJFTP010000052.1 GCA_021372895.1 Synergistaceae bacterium | reverse complement strand
GTATCCCGATGCCAAGATTTACTATGGCTCCGTCTTCAAGCTCTGACGCAATACGTCTTGCTATCCTCGCGCGTGCCTCAGTTTCGCTAAGTTCTGGCAGCATAGGGATCATCTCCTTTCAGCACAAGAGAGTTGATGAATATCCCTGGAGTCACAACATTATTGGGATCTATCTCTCCGATAGGAAGTACTTCGTCAACCTCTGCTATAACAATGTCTGCGGCCATAGCTATCGCGGGGTTGAAGTTGCGTCCGGTCCCGTAGTATATGAGGTTGCCTGCGGTGTCGGCCTTATATGCACGTATAAATGCCACGTCAGCACGCAGAGGCAGTTCAAGTATATATTTTTTCCCCTTGATCTCAATAATTTCCTTGCCTTCCTCATATATTGTGCCGACTCCGGTTGGGGTAAGAAAACCGCCAAGCCCCGCTCCTCCTGCCCTTATCCTTTCAACATATGTCCCCATAGGTATCAGATCTATTTTTATCTCTTTGCTGGCGCAGAGTTCCTGTGCGCGTCTGTTCAGCCCGATGTGGGATGCGATCATGGACCTTATCCTGTTCTTGACTATAAGCTTTGCAGCTCCGACAGGTTCAGGGGTTTTATCGTTAAAGTGACTTGCGTCGACACAGATAAGATCAATGTTTTTTGTACCTGCGGCACACAGTGCGTCAATAAGCGTATACGGTACACCACCGTAGTTGAATCCGCCCAGCATGAGAGAAGTTCCTTCTTTCACCTTGCGGACGGCATCCTCTGGGGCTATTATTGGCTTGATAAATGGTTTGGCCATTTTACGACCAACATCCTTTCATTGTTTCATCGCTGCGGTTACTGCCAGCGGATAAAGTTTCATTGCTGCAGCGGATAATGTCAAGTACTGAGGACTATAAGGAGGCTGTATTGTTTGTTGCAGAAGAGAGAGAGACTTTTGAAAATAATAGATGAACTTGTACGTATTCCCAGCATTACGGAAAGTGACAGGGAAAGTGAACCTGGGTTCTGGATAAGGGAGAGGCTGGGTGCGCATACATATTTTATGGAACATCCGGAGCATTTGCTTCTGATGGATACTACCCTTGAAGGCTCATCCCGTAAACTGTATTCGCTTATAGCCAGAGTTGATTCAGCGACATTCACGAAACGCACGGTACTGATGATAGGCCATTACGATGTAGTTGATGTAAGGGTTTACGGGGATCTGGCGGAATATGCGTTTAATCCGGAGGAACTTGCGAAGAGTTTTGGTTCGCTCGGGGAGGACGATGTGCTGTACGGCCGCGGTTCAATGGACATGAAGTGCGGCGTGGCATTAGAGATAGACATGATTGAAGAATTTGCCGAAGACAGAAACCTTTTTGATGTGAATCTTGTAGTCGCGTTTGTAGGCGATGAGGAGAACTCATCAGCCGGTATGAGGGGCATCCTTCCGGCTATATCTGAAATGCAGAAGGAAGGGCTGGATTTCCTTGCAGCCGTTGACACAGAGCCAGGAGAGGCCGGGCAGACCGGCATGGTAGGGCCAATGATATTTTTGGGTACGCTCGGAAAACTGATGCCAAGTTTCTACATCAAGGGGCGCGGGGCACACGTTGGTAACTGCTACTATGGCTTTTCATCAGCGCTGGCTGTTTCAAATCTTGTCTCTTCAGCGGAAGGAAACCCGGCTCTTTCCGACCCGCTTCATGGGATAAGCCAGCCTTCATGGATATGCCTTGATATGGGAGTAATGAAGGACGGTTACAGCGTAACGGTTCCAGACACGGCTTATGCCTATTTCAACTGCTTTACGACGACAAAATCACCGGCTTTGATTATGGAACAAATGCAGAAAGTCGCCGCACACGCGTTGAGCATGACAAATAGACAGCATCTGGAGTCGTACAGAGGGCTTATTGCGAAAGGTTACAACGGCGGAGAGTTTATCCCGCAGCCTTCTAAGGTATACACATTGATCGAGATAACAAATATGGCGCTAAAAAAATATGGTGCAGGATTCGACGCAGAGCTGAAGAAGTATATCGATGCATTGCCGCCTGGCGACATGAGGGAACGCGGCATAAAAATAGTTGACAGGATAGCCGACATGTCCGGAGAGGAAGGGCCGTATATTATATGCTTCTTCCTGCCTCCGTGGCTTCCATTAAGGACAGATCTCACGGATGATGCGCGGGACAGAGCGTTAGTCTGTGCCGCGCGTGCTGTAGAGCGGGAGCTTATGGAGAAACATGGCATCGGGATGACCGAGGTGGAGTTATTTGCGGGCCTATGTGACCTCAGTTATGTCGGTGCAAAGGTTTCAGACGATGACGTAAGTGTTCTTGAGAACAACATGCCAGGGTGGGGCAGCATATATAAAATACCGCTTGCCGAGATGCGGGCGCTTTCGCTGCCGGTGCTTAACCTTGGGCCGAGCGGCGAAGATCCGCATAAAAAGACAGAACGCCTTTATCTTCATTACTCTCTGGATATCCTTCCGGATTTGCTCAGAAGTCTGGTAAGGGAGATCTCTGCAAGAGTACCTGCTGAGCGGTGAGAGGTGCTTTGTTTTTCGGCAATGATTTCAGATATTGAATATTATGGTAAAATTAACTTTGATTTGATGTTTTTCTTTAACTTTCCCGCCGTCTTTCCCGCATGCTTT
Organism: Synergistaceae bacterium; assembly: GCA_021372895.1. Classification (NCBI taxonomy): domain Bacteria; kingdom Thermotogati; phylum Synergistota; class Synergistia; order Synergistales; family Synergistaceae; species Synergistaceae bacterium. The sequence goes on along the minus strand of JAJFTP010000052.1, from coordinate 3,104 downwards.
TGAGCGGGAATCCAGCGACTTCAATATTTTAGAGCCACTGGTTCTCCGCTAAATAACATACGGAGAAGACGAAAAACAGAGGGTTTGAATCCACTAGTAGCAAGAGGTGGGAAAGTTGATGTTTTTATTTAAAGAAAGGAAGAATGATAAATAAATGTTGGACGATGACGTTCGAATACGTCCAGTATTGCCTGAAGAGGCAGAAGACCTCTCTGATATCGCATGGCGTTCAAAGGGATATTGGGAGTACTCTGCTGAAATGATGAGTGAATTCAGGGATTTTCTGACGCTCTCTGAAGAGTTTCTTGAAAATAACCCGTGCTACCTTGCTGAAAATGAAGAGACTGATGAGAAACTCGGGTTCTACTGCCTTGAGATGCGGGATGACGGCAGATGGTGGCTGCGGCATCTTTGGGTCGTGCCTGAATATATTGGGACAGGCATTGGCGGAGAGCTCTTTCTTCATGCGTGCGAGATGGCAGAGACAGTCGGTGCGGAAGAACTTTATATCCTCTCCGACCCTAATGGTGAAGAGTTCTATCACCACATGGGAGCCGAAAAGATCGGCATGGAAACACTGGATATAGGGCAGATTAAGAGGACCTTGCCCGTGCTCTGCATAAAACTGTAGCGAAATATGTTTTACGATTGGCAGAACAAAGCAATAGAGGCGATCAGAGGAAGCAGCGCGATACTTTCCTCCCCCACAGGAAGCGGTAAAACATGGGTGGCTTATGTGTGGGCGGGGCTGATGGACATGGACGGCAATACGAAGATGCCCTCGGCACGCGTAATTTTTACTGCCCCCATAAAAGCTCTTTCCAATGAACGTTATCTTGACCTGAAATCAATGGGTTTCGATGTGGGATTAGAGACAGGAGACTTCAAAAAGAACGCGGGTGCTCCGGTCCTATGCTGTACACAAGAGATATACACGTTGAAATATGCGCATATCCCGCACCAGAAAGTAATAATAGACGAATTTCACTACATATTTAACGACCCGGAAAGAGCCAGGGCCTATATTGACGGGCTGCGCAGCACATCCTTTGACAGTGATATCCTTGTAATGTCTGCCACTTTCGGCAACCCTGATGTTGTAAGGGATTATCTTGAAGAGGCTGCAATGCGCGAGTTTGTCCTCTACAAAACGGATGCCCGCGTGACGGACCTTGTCTTTAAAAAGAGCGGGATACGCTTTGCAAAGATACATGACGCGCTTGTATTCGTTTTCTCAAAGAAGGGCGCAGAATGGCTTGCGTCTCAAATATCCCGCACCCGCGCAAGGATAAGCAGGGAACATAGGGCAAGGCTGAGGGAGATAGCCGGGATACTGGAGGTCGGTTATGTGCCCGATATAATGCTTCATGGTGTCGGTATGTATTTTGGTTCCCTGCTTCCAAAGGAAAAACTGCTGGTGGAGACGGCGTTTCGCGAGAGGATACTGGATGTGGTAGTGGGGACGGATGCATTGTCGCTTGGTGTTAACCTCCCGGCAGAAACCGTGGTCTTTGGTCAGATGGCTAAATTCATCGACGGGCCTCTCTCCAAGAATGAGTTCCTGCAGATGGCAGGGCGTGCGGGACGCAAGGGCTATTTCAACCCCGGTTATGTTACATACATCCCGCGCAGCAAGTGCGAGCACCATGACTACGACACAGGGCTTCTTTATCTGGAGATCCTGGACCTGCCGTGCGAAGAGGCAAGGATAGAACTGCGGCCTGCAGTAGGGCGTCTTCTCAAGAAAGAGATAACCATCGAGACAGAGTCAAAAATGCTGGTGGAATATTCCCTTCCGAGGCTCAGTTACAGGGAGGTAGTCCGTGACGTCGAGGACCTTCTTCAGAACATAAACCGTATGCTGGCACAGATAAAGGATCAGGTACTTCGCAAGAAAGTTCGCAGGATCCTCGCAGATATCTGGAGTGACGAGATGGATGCCGTACCTAATATCATCCTTGCCCGGCTTTTCGCTGAGCAAGGAGAGCCGGATGCAATGGATGCCGCCGACATACTTCGCAGCACTGAACGCAACTATCTTCAGGCGTTGCTTAAGGTTAAGCGTTTTGCAAACAGACTCCCTGATGGATATAAATTTTCTCACATGGATCAGATCGACCTCACTGTAAACAAGATAGACGCATCCGTCTTTGGTTTTGAAGATAAGATACGGCAGATAAAAACCACAGAAGACAGCTGGGAGAGCTCATGGTGAGATCCCGTCTGAATTAGAAATCCCAACCTTGTACTGACAATCAGTTTATGCTTACCCCTTCATCTCATCAACCTCAAACAACAAACTCAGTATATTTCGATAATTCAGCAACGTCTTTAATAACGGATGGAAGCCACAGCCCCTCGTTTGAGTGGGTTAATTGTATATATAAATTATTTACAGTTACAAATAATTTATATATATTCATGTTCTCTGATAATCAAAATTTATCTATAGTTTTATCTGTGATATAACGATATAAAAATTGTACAAAAGATCATAAAAATTCTAAATATAGAATTTGAAAGTGAAGATGAGCACGATTAATTATAGATAGATTAGATTATAAATAAGAAGAAGTATCATTTTTCATGCAATATAAATGCATGTATTATGTAGTTGTTTATAATCAACAGTATGTTTAAGTGTTGTGTCATAAATTTTTTGGGGTTTAAGATGTCTGGGGAGGCATCAATTTGTTTAATTTCGAAGCAGAGACGCTGCTGAGATAAAGAACGGGGAGGGAGAGAGGACATGGAACTGATACAGAAGCACCCGATACTGGAATTTAAACATGGCAGAGAAGTGACATTCAGCTTCGACGGTAAGGAGCTCAAAGGATTCGAGGGGGAGCCGATAGCGATGGCACTTCACGCGAACGGGGTACACATCTACAGGGTAACGCCTGAGATGAAACGCCCGCGCGGCTTCTTCTGTGCGATAGGCAAATGCAGCTCATGCTTCATGGTGGTTGACGGAGTTCCGAACATAAGGACCTGCGTCACGCCTCTTGAAGCGGGCATGAAAGTCGAGACCCAGCACGGCAAGGGGCTCGTACCCATGGAAACGAAATAACGGGAGGCGGACAGATGAGAAAAACGATAGAGAC
>JAJFTP010000051.1 GCA_021372895.1 Synergistaceae bacterium | reverse complement strand
CGGAGTTGCAAAGCTTATAGTCAAGAACAGGATAAGATCTATGATCGCATCCCACATCGGGCTGAACAGACGCGCACAGGAACTCTGCGCCAGCAAAGAGATAAAAATAGAGCTGATACCTATGGGGACATATGTTGAGAGGATAAGGGCAGGAGGAGCAGGTCTTGGCGGTTTTCTTACCCCGGCCGGAATCGGCACAATATATGAGGAAGGCAAGGAAATTATCGAGATCAACGAAAAAAAATACATACTTGAACTGCCTCTGCGTGCTGACGTGGCGTTTATACGTGCATATAAGGCCGACGCCGCAGGCAACCTCATATACTACGGGACCGGACGCAACTTCAACCCCACGATAGCTATGGCCGCAGACATTGTCATAGCAGAGGTTGACGAAGTACTTCCTATCGGAGAGATAGATCCCAATAATGTTGTGACTCCAGGGATATTCATCGACTCTCTTGTGCTGAAAGGAGATGATCCATATGCTGCCAGAACTTAGCGAAACTGAGGCACGCGAGAGGATAACAAGACGTATCGCGTCAGAGCTCGAAGACGGAGCCATAGTAAATCTTGGCATCGGGATACCTCAGCTCATTCCGAACTACATACCCAAGGATGTAAAACTTATACTTCAAACTGAAAACGGGGTCATAAATGCCGGCCCCGCAAAAGACCCTTACGACCTCAGGGTCATAGACGCAGGGGGATCGCCTATATCAATACTCCCGGGAGGGGCATTCGTATCCTGTGATATCAGCTTTGCGATAATGCGCGGCGGACATATCGACGCTACAGTCCTTGGCGCTTTGCAGGTTGACCAGGAGGGCAGCCTCGCAAACTGGATGATACCGCAGGTAAGAATTCCTGGGATGGGCGGGGCAATGGACATCGTCGTAGGAGCAAAAAAAGTTTACGTAGCTACACGCCATTTCAACAGCGACGGGATCTGCAAGCTGGTAAAAAAATGCACACTGCCCCTTACCGGACACGGCGTAACAGACATGATAGTTACGGAATACTGCGTGATCCGCAACACATACGGACACATGGTCATGACGGAAATCGCGGAAGGCGTCAGAGTGGAAGAGCTTCTGGACATGACATTAATGGAAGTGGATGTGAGCCGCAGGCTTAAAAAGATGGCATAAAACGGAGCGTATCACATACTAAGGCAGATACTAAAACACATAATCCACACAATCCTTATTGAAAACACAGGCAGAAAATAACATGCATACCCTCAATGCGGGTATTTTGCGCCCACATTGACGTCATACCTTACAAGCTGATATTACTATTACTTTATCGCCGCAAAGAGGTCGTTAAGCGCCTCGCTCATTATAGGATGAGTGAACATGTGGTCGCGCAGCACCGTATAGGGCATCTTGAAGTCCATCGCCATCTTTACAAAGTTGACCATCTCATGCGACTCCTCACAGAAGAGGGAAACTCCGAGAATCATTCCGCTGTCGGCATCGACGACAGCTTTAAGCATGCCGGTATACTTGCCGAGCACATGACACCTCGGCAGCGACGCAGGAAAAATCGTAGCTGTCCTGACCTTGTATCCCGCTGCAATGGCAGCCTTCTCGGTAAGACCCGCCCTCGAAAGCGAAGGAGATAAAAACACACAGTAAGGCACACTCCGATTCGTGACAGTAAGATCGCCTCCGGTCATGTCGGATTTCACGACGCGGGAGTCATCGTGAGAAATATATGTAAACTGAGGACCTCCCACTACATCGCCGATAGCCCATATATTCGGATTGGAGGTGCGAAGTCTCTCGTTGGTCACCACGGCGCCTGCGTGAGTTACTGTTATTCCAGCAGCAGAGAGATTAAGTTCATCTGTGTTTGGTCTTCTTCCCGTAGAGACCAAAACGGCATCTCCGGTTACGGTACGTTTCTCATCTCCGACCTTGTAAGTGACCACGGAACCGTACTCCGTGTCTTTCACGGATCCGACTTTCACACCGAATTCAAATTTAATTCCGGCGGCATCCATAGCATCTTTTACACACTTTGCCACATCGTCGTCCTCATTGGGGAGAAATTCAGCAAGGTCCTGCAGTACTGTGACATCTGAACCGAAACGTCTGTAAAAAGACGCGAACTCAAGACCGATATTTCCACCGCCTATTATGACAAGCCGGCGAGGCAACGTCTCAAGGTCAAGCATCCCTTCGCTTGTGTATGTATGTTTGCTCTCCTTCAGCCCGTCAACAGGCGGAATAATGGGGGTTGATCCCGTATCTATAATTATCTTATCTCCGTATATAACTTCTTTGAAATCCTCGCCGGTGACCTCAACTTCGGCAGCGGAGACAAACCTGCCTTTGCCTGTGTAAAGAGTTACGTTCGGATTACCTTCGAACATACCTTGCATTTTGCCAAGCAATTTTTGCCTGAGCTGCTTCTTCGCAACCACAGAAAAGGTATAAAATGCAGCCTTTTCCTCAAAGGTCTTAAAGTCTTTTATCTCAGATATCTCTGACTGATTGACAAGAAATTTTGTCGGCACACATCCTACGTTTGGACACGAGCCGCCATACATCCTCCGGGATTTTTCTATCATCGCAACTTTCTTGCCCTGTGAGGCAAAATCCCCTGCCAATGTCCTTCCGCCCTTGCCGAAACCTATAATAACCACGTCAAATTTTTTCACTGAGAAAAACCTCTTTTCTTTAAAAGGATTTCAAATAACCTGTTCATAATAGTCCTAGAATATGCATATAAAGTCAAGGGCATAAAAAGCAACCAAAGCAGCTTTTTATGCCCTTTTACCGAAAAGCCCGGCACGAATTATCCACTTTATTTAAACAACATCCACACACTGATATGGATGATCCTTCGGATCTGTGAGGAAAAGCTTCATTTCCGGCGAATAAGTCTCATTCGGCTGAGGCTTTGTCACCGGTACACCCAAGTGCATGTACTGCGGCATTTAAATCCCTCCCCTTTGATTGTGCGGTGCGTCTGACTCAGGCCATTATACGATTGCTTCAGAATTTACTGTCCGAGTATCTTGCGTATCCTTTCAAGTCCGGCAAAAGTTGTCTTGAGCGGAGAACCGAGCATCGCCTGGCGTTCGGCGAAAATATCCTGATATAGCTTGTAGTTCTTCGCGTCTGTCTCAAAACGCCCCCTGAATGTGACCCACTCTTTCATCGTATCCCTGAGGTTTGCGATATCACCGACGCCGTAAGCGGCGACAGCGACATCTGCCATCAGCCCCCCCTCACTTCGGGTAGGTATGTTGTAAGCCCCGCCAAGTATATCCGCCTTTATTTGAGTCCACAGAGGGCTTTTGCTTCCGCCTTCCGTTCCTATTATCTCGCTCAGCGGCATGCCGCACTCGCGGTAAATCTGGATCATCTGCGCATATTCAAACGCTATGGCCTCAAGTATGGCCCTCCACATTGCCGCCCTGTCGCTTGAGCCGTAAAGCCCGAGGAAAGCCCCGCATGCGCCGGGAAGGCCGGGGCCTGCGCCCTGAAGGTATGGATAGAAGAGTATGCCGCGTGAACCGGCAGGAACTTCTCCGGCAAGCGCGTCCATCTCGGAATAGAAAGACGTATCTCCGGCACGGTCGGCTACGTTGTCGCGGAACCAGCGAAGCGAAAGCCCGCCTGCCCGTATCATGCTCCAGTAAAAATATGAATCTTCAAGCGTGCCCATGGCAAACATCATGCCTGGTGCGCGTGAAATTTTTTCAATCATCCCCGGCACGGCAACGGCAAAGATAGACGCGGTTCCTGCCACATCGGTGCTGAGTCCGGGCTCAAGCAAGCCTGATGCAAGCGCTGACTGCATAGTATCTCCCGCACCTGCTAATATCGGGATACCTGAAGGCAGCCCCATTTTATGCGCCTCTTCGTTACAGAGATATCCTATGACATCCCATGGTTTTACGATGCGAGGCAGTATCCCCATAGGAATGCCTAAAGCCTCCATCTGTTTCTGTGACCAGTCCCTATTGCGTGAGTTATAGCCTATGAGCCAGCCGGACAGAGTTGCCCAGTCCAGGAATGCATCTTCGGCCTTGAGTCCTGCCAGCGTACCAAGGACAAACGGACCATTGTTAAGGACCTTGACAGCTTTTTCACGGAAACCGCTGTAATTATTCAGAAACCAGCGCAGAATCACAGGCGGCATAAACTCGTCTACTATGACATTGCCGCTCTCTTCAAGCCATACCGGTTTTACATGCTCATTGACCCAGTCCGCCTCTTGGCGCGCCCTATTATCAAGGTATGGTACGAACGGAGTCACAGGGTTCCAGTCCTCATCGATCCCGACGATGCCGCAGATTATCCCGCTCGCAGAAATGCCGCGGATCTCGGCAGGATTGATGCCCGATTTCTCCAGGCACTCGCGCACTCCCTCGCGAACGGCCTGGACAAACCCCCGAGGATCCATCTCAGCCCAGCCGGGATTGGGGTAAAATATTCTGTTCTCGCGGTAGGCCTCCGCGATCCTCGTGGAGTCAAGCCTGTAAATTGCAGTCTTTGTTCCCATAGTGCCGCAGTCAAAACCTATATAATACTTTCCCAATTCATAACGCCCCCAGAAAAAGACCGTAAGGTCCTGGTCAGATGATATCTCAATAATTCAAATAAAACAAAGAAGCCAACCATAGGCATATATCCAATGCACTTATGACCGGCTCCCGATATTATAAAGCTGCTATGACAGATGACATTATTCCAACTTTTGCTATTCTCGTGGACGAAGCAGTGACTTCATATCTATCTGAGTCCATTCCTGAACGTCCGGGATCTTAAACCATAACTCGAACCTTTCCGGAACCACCACCATCTGATATACAGTCATATCCGTAGTCGCACCGAGGTCTTCTATTCTGGTATCCAGAATCTTCATCATTGTGCGGCTGTCTATAGAGCCCTTAAGATGTTTTGCGAGGGTCAAAAGGTTTTGTCGTCTCGTCCGCGTCATCCAGTTGGTCTTATCATCGGGACGTGGAAGTCCCCATGAAAATTCAGTAAAATGATTGCTGAGAACCGTAAGCCCCGGACGCGAATGTGATTCACGGCGTTTGACCTCGAAAACAGGCCACTCATAACAACGGGCTGTCTGCCCATCCGAGACGCCGACAATATAAGCGAAGTTAGCCTTTGTAGTCTGGAAGAAACTCTCTATTTCATCAAGCGACGCACCATCAAGAAGAAACCGGAACAACTCTGCTACGGCAGGGACACGGCTGTCATACCAGAGAGCCCCTCCGGACGGCATCCCGTTGTTAAGTTCCAGAAAAATCCCCTTCTCGTTCATGCCGTTAACAGCATATATCTGACCCGCATAGCCCATAGTTGCCGTAGATAAAGAACCATCCGCGGGATGATAGACAGCTATCACTATATCATTGCCGAACTCCCTGAACCACGGCAGGTAATCGTAATTGCGGCCATACACAAGGGTATCAGCGGCATAATCTCCCCATGCCGCAATGCCGGTGCACTGAGGCAACGTAAGGGCAGTAACTGCGAGCAGTTCAACCGCATTAACAAGCTGTAGCTTTTCAAGTGTCAGGCCGGATGTCTCGGACATTCCGCGGAAAATCTCCTTGAACCTAAACGGAAAATTCGCGTAAAACTTCTGTGCCCTGTCCTTCATGCCTTCAGGGTCAAAACCACAGTCCTCTACAAGCCTGCCGCATATCGCCCTTTCGTAAAGATCCTTAAGCTCAAGAGCCATCAGGGCACCGTACTGCCGGCCCATCTCTCTCCATGTCCCCTGAAGATCTATAATGTTTATTGCACCATTACAAGTTTTAGTGCCGTTTTCAAAGGATTCCACCCCTTGGCCTCCCATCAGTTGACTTATTGGGTTATTATACACTCGTATATTATTAATTATCCCCAATGTCTGGAGTGTTTTTTTATGGAAAATGAAAATTTCAAAGAATCAGCAGCGGACGAAGTCAAAGAAAACGAAGAAGAACTGCGCCGCTATACAAGTTTGCTTTCTGCCGCAAATGAATTTGCCCGTTTGACCGGACCTTCCCAGGAAGATCTCCTCTGGAATGACCATGTGCTCGACTGCGCATCTGCGCTTCCGCTTCTTCCTAGAGAAGGACGGATCATTGATGTGGGCACAGGAGGCGGGCTCCCCGGCATTGTATGGGCAATCTGCCGTCCCGGCGTGAGCTTTACCCTGCTCGACAGTATCACACGCAAGTGCGCTCTAGTGGAAAAGATAGCCGCAGCAATGGGGCTGAAAAACGTAACCGTCGCATGCGCACGCTCAGAAGACTATGCAAAAGAGCATCGCGAAAAATTCCACATCGCAGCCGCAAGAGCGGTGTGTGCAGCCGGAGTGCTCGCTGAGTACCTCTCGCCATTTGTAAGGCTCAAGGGCAAGGCCATAGCGTTCAAAGGCCCTCGCGTTGTTGAAGAGATCGAAGCAGTAGGGAACAAATGGAAAGGACTAGGCCTCTCCTCGCCGCGGCTGTTACCTTATATGCTCGGCGATATAAAAAGATATTTTCTTATATGGGAGAAGATCTCCCAGACTCCCAAAGGCATCCCACGCAGACCTGGCATGGCGGAAAAATTTCCATGGTTCACAAGGTAACCCGCTTTGCACGTGCCGGTAAGTTATACTGCGCTGAGAGAGGCTCCTAAAGCATATTGCCAATTTGCCCAAGGATCCTCTCTCAAATATTATATTATGATGCGCAACTGTTTATCTGTTAACGGATGCCTGGAATGAACGGCAGTTTCATGGATGGTGCCGGACCCAGAACTTCTTTTGTCGCATCCAGCTCCATATCAAACAGAACCTGAGTTATCCTCATCTGCGTAAGGTTATCGGTCTCATATGATATTGAAAAACGACGATAACCAAACTTCTCGGCAAAAAACGAAAGGTTTGAGTTTTTCATTCCTGTGAAGTTCTGGAAAGATCTCTGCAGTGATTTAAAGAATTCACCTTCATCAAAGAAAGGGTCCTCGCTCACTATCATTACGACCTTACATTCATCCACCAGCACATTGTCACTCCATATGCCGCAGAGCGTAAGCCCTGCCCTGAGTCCGGGAAATTCTACTATCAGCGGGATCAGTGAGTTTTCTATCAGCTCGGAATAAGTGAATACCATCGTAAATCCGAGCTCTATGCCTTTGTTGCGTCCCGGGTCTATTATATTCTGGCGCACCATAGTCCCTACGTTCCCATCCTGAAAGCTGCGAAGATAAAGAAATTCACTCTGCAATTCGAATGCAAGCCCCGCAACGCTGCCCAGTAACGGACTATACAGGCTGTTTACCGTAACCGGGGAGTAATCCTTCCCATAGGGGATCCACGGTACGATATCAAGCTCAATGTTCTGATCCCAGTAAGGGAGAATAGATGTCATGCCGCCGCCCCCATTCTTTGTTTATTTATTGAGAGTATACCATTGTACCTGATTTTTTATCCGTCACTTTTACGTAAAAATACATGAAGACTTCATTTGAGACGCCTGATCTTTGAATGATCCCATCGCAGAATAAAAACTTACACCTTGTTTCTACTGCCGACACAGCCTTTCAGTTATTACTGCACACCTGTTCCGCTCAATAAGGCTGTTTCTGCCAGTTTGCAAAAAGGTCTTTGACAGTCATGTCGCTCCTGATACCGAAGCGGGTGAGCGCAAAATCATACCGCACCGGATCCTCCGGGCAGATAACGCGGAAAGCATCCGTTATCTCCGCCGCGGCACGGCCGTTAGCACTCTTGCGGCTGCACAGACCCAATGTCGAACATATATTGAACATATGAGTATCCAGCGGGATAAAAAGAGCATCGGGCGTTATATTACGCCACCCGCCAGGGTCGACTTCGTCGCAGCGCACCATCCAGCGCAGGAAGAGCGCAAGCCTTTTACACGCACTGCCGTTTGAGGGCCGGGGCAGAAGAAATATACTGTCCGTATAACCACCGCACTCAGTCAGCTTCGAAGCAAAGCCCTCAACTGCATCCCATGTATTTCCCTTGTAATATGAGAGAAAAAGTTCTTCAAGCGATCCGTATTCATATAGAGCTCTTTTTATGCAGCACAGAAAGCCAGCCATATCGGCGGCACCCGTGAACCTGTGGACAAAACAGCCAAGCCCGCACTCTATATCTCCGCGGTCCGCGTCGACCAGATACTTAGATGGCTCCGGACCAAGCACATCGAGTACCTTCCGCACATTCTTAAGTATCTGTGCTACCCTGCCATAGGCGAGAGAAGACGCTATAAGCGCGACGATCTCCCTGTCAGCAGGATTCTCATAACTATATAAAAACTGCAGCGGATCCGGTGAGACATAGATCCGCTTGTTATAATCTTCATAAATCTTTTCAAATACACTGCGGCTTTCTATAAGAGCCGACCTGTCCGACAGTACTCCCACGATAAATTACTTCAGCGTATTAAACCCAAAGGTCGGGGCTGTTTTGGGTGACTTGCCTTTCTTTATGAGATGATAATCAGCATAAGTCAAAGGCGTCGCCTCTTTTAGAAACTTGCAGGAAATAACCTCTCCTACAAAGAGGACGTGTGTCGGAAGCTCCATCGTGTGCAGCACCTTTGCTTCAAAAGTCCCTATTGACCAGTCCGTAACCATCGGTGCGCCAGTCTCTCCGATTAAAAAATTTACGTTTTCAAACTTGTTGATGTCTCGCCCAGATTTGAAGCCAAACTGTCCGATAAACGTCATAGGGACATCGATCTCAAGGATAGAAACTGAGAAAAATCCGCTTTTGCCGATCATCTCCGCAGTAAGGTTCGCTTTATTGAGGCATGTCGTGACACATACAGGGTCACCCGTGATCTGCATTACCGCATTGGCGACCTGACCGTTGAGTTTCCCTTCAACGGCTGTGCTGACTATGTACATACCATAGGTCATACTGAACAGTGACTTCATTTCTATTTTATTATCCATGCTGACTCCCCCATGGTCCAACAATATATTCACAACATAAAAAAAGGCATCCGCAGATGCCCTGAATATCAAGCGAACTCTATGTCAGTTATGCTCTCATTCCCAGTTCCCTGTCAAGCATGCTGAGAGAGATAGGGATCTCCCCAAGTTTATGTAACTTATTGAGAATTGCCCTTGCGTTCTCTTCTTCTTCGACCTGTTCGTCTATGAACCAGTTTAGCATACTCATTGTTGCATAATCTTTCTCTTTTTCCGCGAGCTCTGCCATTTTATAAATAAGAGACGTAACCTTCTCTTCATGTGCCAGAACATCAGCAAAAACATTCGTTGCGCTCTCCCATTCACTCTTGGGGGCACTGATCGCCTTAAGTACCACTCGTCCCCCGCGGGAAACCAGGTACTCGTAGAACTTCATCCCATGCTTAGATTCCTCTTCGGCCTGTTTTTTCATCCAATGGGAGCAGCCAGGCAGATCCTGATTCTCAAACCATGCAGCCATAGACAGATAAAGATAAGATGAGTCAAATTCCGCCTGTATCTGGCTGTTAATGCTTTCTTCCATTTTCTTTCCTATCATCATTATACAACGCCTCCGTATATTATGATATTTACAACAACCTTAATTTAAAACTGCTATAAAGTATAGACTGCAAGTTTATTATGTCAAGAAGAGAATACTTATCGATGTTAATTTTGAGCAAGTCTCATGTAAAATAGATCCAGCTGGAATTAAACGTAACCATACATTTGGAGGCGACGTAATTTTGGAAATAAGGCCGGTTAAAATTGAAGATGCGGATGACATATCTCGCATCAGAAGACAGGACGGAGTAAGAGAAGAAGTCCTTGCACTGTCGAGCGAAAGGCTCCAAGTAACCATTGATTTTCTTAAATCACTCAGCAGTGACGACAGGGCTTTCGTCGCAGTAGAAAATGACGAATTAGTCGGAATGGCTACAATGCTGAAAAATAAAAGTTCCCGCCGCAGTCATAGTGCGACACTCTCAATAATGGTCGACAGAGATTTTCAGGGCAGAGGGATAGGTAGCGCTCTGATGGGCCGGCTGTTGGACGAAGCCGACAATGTCTTGAAACTTCACAGACTGGAACTGCTTGTGCTCATCGACAACACGGCGGCAATCGAACTCTATAAAAAATGCGATTTCAGGATAGAGGCGACGAGAAAGCACGCGGCAGTAAAAGACGGCAGATTTGTCGACGAATATCTTCTTGGCCGCATAAACAAAAAAGGGGTTTCCCAATGATAATCAGACCTGTAAAAAAAGAGGACGCCGCACAGATACGTGAAATCAGTACAGATATTACAGTGAGCAAAAACATGGACATATCCAGTATCAATTTTGCCGATGCGGAGAATCTTATTGTTAAACTCACCGGGTTTGACCACATGCTGGTTCTTGAGACCGAGACCCCGCCTACAGAGATATGCGCGGTACTCCTGCTGCGCGTCGACCCGCAGATATATTTCCGCAGGCTGGCAACGCTCGAGACAATGGTCGGCATCAAGTGGCAGGGACAGGGGATAGGGAAAGCTCTCATGTTATCGGCTCTTGAACTAGCCGATAAAGAGCTCTTACTTGAGCGCGTCGAGGCGAAGATCGCAACAGAGAACATACCAGCGCTCAAACTCTGCAAGTCAACGGGGTTCAAAGTCGAAGGCATAGCGAAAGACTGGGCAATATCCGACGATGGCGGCTATATAGATGCATATCTGCTGGCACGCTGCAAACCCAACCTTTAGTTTACGTTGCCGTCAATAGATTTAAGGAATGGAAAAGTGAGATCTCACCATAAGGCAGTCCAAAGCCTGAGCTTTGGGCTGCCTCTCTGATTCAGCGGGTCTTTTTTAATCCCATGGAACGATCTTCCCTGGATTAAGGATGTTATTTGGATCAAACGCAAGCTTTACCCTGCGTATAAGGTCTATTTGAGCCTCATCGAGAAAAAATGGGATATACTTGACCCTTTTAAGGCCCACACCGTGCTCTCCGGTCAAAGTTCCGCCGAGGTTTTTTACAAGTTCATAGACTTCCAGACAGGCGCCTTCAATAATTTCATGCCATTTGGGATTTTCTTTTTCTATATAGATAGTTACATGCATATTACCGTCGCCAAGATGGCCATAGGCGGCATAATCTACATTATGATTACTACATATAGAA
>JAJFTP010000050.1 GCA_021372895.1 Synergistaceae bacterium | reverse complement strand
TACTGCGGCTGTATATATTCGATAAGAAACAGGTGACTGAAAATGGACGAGACCAAAGGACTTCCATCCGGAAAACTCTCGCCGGAAGCTCTTAAGCGGAACGTACTGCGCTACATCGGGGCAGTACGCCAAGAGCTTCTCGTCGGCCCGGCAGTGGGAGAGGATGCGGCTGTCATCGAGTGGCCGAAAGGAAAGTACCTTGTCTTTTCATCCGATCCCATCGTAGGCTCGGAAAAAGGTGCGGGGAGACTGCTGGTAAGGATAAATTCAAACGATATAGCATCCAAGGGCGGAGATCCGGCTTATCTTGCCGTTACACTCATCCTTCCTCCTTCATGGGGGGAAGATGGTGCAGCAAGGATAATGAGTGAAATACACGAAGAATGTCTTGCTCAGGGCATCGCTGTGGCCGGAGGCCATACTGAGTTCAACGACAGATATGATAGGCCTGTGATCATGGGAGCCCTCATAGGCACAGCTGACAGAGTGCTGAGAGCGAGTGAACTGAAGCCCGGAGACGCTCTGATAGTCACTAAACATATAGGGATCGAGGGCATGTCTATCCTGGCGACAGACAAGCCGGAGCTTTTGAAACCCTTCATGTCTGAAGCAGAGATAACCGAGATGGTTTCATGGGCTGAAAAGACATCGGTGCTCGAAGAATCCAGAGCATTAAGAAAGATTGCCAAGTTTATGCATGATCCCACTGAAGGAGGTTTCATGGGAGGAATAGGTGAGATTTCGTCTCTGAGCGGTCTCAGCGCAGAAATTGACTATGATGCTGTTCCGATCCATCCCCTTACAGCCAGGGCGGCAGAAGCGCTTGGATTCGATCCGCTGCGACTTATTGCCTCGGGCAGCCTTCTTGCAGCAGTCCCCGCAAATATGACAGAGGAAGCGCTCAGCGAACTATCAAAAATAAATATTGATGCAGCTGTTGTCGGATCGATGGGAGATAAGCTTCAGGGTCCCGTTCCCGAACCTTCAGAGGAGCTCTGGAGACTCCTTAAGATGGGTGGAGCAAAGAATGGATAATAAGTTTATCCTGAAAAGAGCTGAAAAACTGCGGGAGGAGATGGCAAAAACAGGTACAGATGCTTTTGTCGTCCTGACAGAAGAAAGCTGTAACTGGGAAACACTCTATTACCTCAGCGGTTTTAGGGGTACATCGGGGGCTCTGGCAGTTTATAAAGATTCTGTAGAACTTATACTTGACGGCAGGTACAGAGAGCAGGGCGAGAAGCAGTCCCCTTACCGGCCATCCGGACAAAAAAGCAGCCTGGTCGATGATCTTATTGAAAGCATATCCGCTCACGGTGCGCAAAAGATACTTTGTGAAGCAACAAAAACCTCCCACTCAACATGGGAAAAACTGTCCTCCGCTAAAAATACGAGATGGAGCGATGGGGCTAACCTGATATCAGAGCTCCGTCGTTCAAAGGACGAACAGGAGGTCCGGTTTATCATGAGGTCCGGTGAGATAGCCGCAGATGCTTTCCTGGAGACATTAAGCCTCGTAAGGCTCGGAATGACAGAGAAAGAATTTGAGGCCCTCCTCAATTTCAATATCATTAAATTTGGCGGAGAGACCGGATTTGAGATGATAGTTGCGTCAGGAACACGAAGCTCGATGCCTCACGGAAGGGCCACGAAGAAGGAAATGACAAGGGGAGAATGGGTCACCGTTGACTTTGGTGTCAGATACAACGGGTACTTCTGTGACATCACAAGAAATTTTTCATTCGGTGAACCGGATCCCCGTGCAAAAGATTATCATGAAATACTGTCAGAGGCACACAATGTGGCTTTCAGAGCCCTCCGATGCGGAGCAACGGGAACCGATGTGTACAAAACAGCATATGACGTCCTGGAATCAGTGGGTCTGGGCAAATATTTTACACATGGACTGGGTCACGGACTGGGCATTGAAATACACGAGATACCTTATCTTTCTTCTAAATATTCGTATGAATTGAATATGAATGACGTTGTCACGATCGAACCCGGCATATATATTGATGGCTGGGGAGGATTGAGATTAGAGGATAATTACCTTATAATTGAGCAGGCGGGAAAAAGGTTGACGGGAAAATTGGAACAGTCTTTTTACCGTGTATAAAAACAATGTTAGAATGACAATGATTTTGGTAACAGAGGCTGTTAATAAGGGCCAATTTAAAAGGAGGACTATGGACGATGAAGAAGTATGTATGCACCGTTTGCGGTTATGTTTATGATCCGGAAGCAGGAGATCCTGATTCAGGAGTTGCCCCGGGAACACCTTTTGAAGAGATCCCCGATGACTGGGCCTGCCCTGTATGCGGTGTAGGCAAAGACATGTTCGAGGCTCAGTAAATTCGAACAGAAATTTAGGATCTGAAACCATATTGGTATCTTATAAACCTCCTTGTCGTCAGCGTAGTGCAGCATGCTGACATGAGGGGGTTTCACTATTTTTTTAAGTAAGTCCCCGATTTGAAGTAAGCGCAATTTCTACTCTATATATTCATTTTGGAGGAGACTGTACAACCAATTTTAGTTCAATTTGTATTATTGACAAAATTAAGAATTTAATATAGTCTGAGTTTGTTAATTTAGCATGCTACGATGTAGTGGTGTGACTGCTTTGGGCGTGACGGAACGTCCTAAACGTATGTTTAGGGCGATTTTTGCGTTTTGACAGGGGTGTCCAGGTGTTTATATTTAACATGCCGGTAAAGATATATATGGGAGCCGAAGCTCTTGCAAGTGCACTGTACGGACTGAACAACGTCCTTATAGTCACAGATATGCATATGTATCAAAGCGGCAAAGTAAAATATGTCACTGACTATTTTGGGTCCGCCGGCGTAAATTATTCGATTTTTTCAGATGTTCGCTCCGATCCTGACACGGAGACAGTAGCATCTGGGATAGAAATTCTTGCCAGAACCAAAGCCGAGAACATAGTGGCTTTTGGCGGCGGTTCTGTGGCAGATGCTGCGAAGGCGATCAAATTCTTTGCTGAAAGCCTCGATGATGAAAAGCACTACCGTCTAATCGTTATCCCTACCACAAGCGGTACCGGTTCTGAGGTCAGCCGTTACTCCGTTATTTCGGATACTGTAAAACAGATCAAATATCCAATTGTTGACGACAGGCTGCTGCCGGAGGCGGCTCTCCTGGACGCAGGCCTTACCCTGAGCGTACCTCCTGCGGTTACTGCCGATACCGGTATCGACGTGCTGACACATGCTATAGAATCATTTGTTTCCAAAGAACGCAACGATTTTTCCGACGCCATGGCAGAGAAGGCTATCAAACTTATACACAAGAACCTTCACAGGGCATATTCAAACCCGGATGATATCCATGCTCGCCAGGCGGTCCACAATGCTGCCTGTATGGCCGGGATCGCGTTCAGCAACTCGGGACTTGGTCTGAACCACGCGATGGCTCATGCTCTAGGTGCAAAATTCCATGTGCCGCACGGACGGGCTAACGGTATATTCCTTACTTATACGATGAACTTTAACGCAGGCTGCTCGACAGAACTTACCGACACAGCGGTCCGTTATGCCGAGATAGCAGCTATACTGGATGTAGAAACATCAGCTTTGCGGCAGAGTACGGTCGACGCTGTACGTGCTGTGAGGATCCTTAAAACTTCGGTTTTGCGCCAAAATGCGCTAGGTGCCGTACGAGCCGTCAGAATTCTTATTGAAAAACTGCACATTCCTACCTCTGTCAAAGACGCAGGGATATCGCGGCGTGATTTTGAAGCTGCCCTTGATCCGCTTGCAGATGCAGTGATGGCTGACCCTACATTGGCATCAAACCCAATAAAATGTTCAAGAGACGAAGTTGTTGATCTTTTTCGAAAAGCATACAACGGAGAACACTGACAACGGCATTTATTCCTCTGAGAAAAGAGAGCGATGTAAGTGGCGACAAAAGAAAACAAAGTAAGGATAATCCAGGAATTTGTCCCTGGCAAGCAAGTGACACTGGCGCATGTCATAGCCAATCCTGTCCAGCAGCTCTACGCTAAACTTGGTCTTATCGATGCGCAAGGATCTATTGGAATTTTTACAATAACTCCCAGCGAGGGTGCCATGATAGCGGCTGATGTTGCTTCGAAGGCAGCAAATATAAATATCGGTTTTGTTGACAGATTTAACGGTTCACTTCTGATCACCGGAGATGTAGCGGCAGTAGAGGCTGCTATGCAGGATGTAATATACACGCTCTGTACATACATGGGCTTTGCTCCGACAAATGTAACGAAGACATGAGCCGCAGAAAGCGTATAATACTGGTAGGCAGGACGATGTCCGGCAAAACTACATTAAGTCAGCGTATAACGGACAGTGACGTACGTTATCACAAAACTCAGACCCTCACATTGATCGACGACTTTATACTGGATACGCCGGGAGAATATTTTGAAAGATATTCTTTTAGGGGATCTCTTACAGTAGCTGCAACAGACGCGGACGTGATCGTTTTTGTGCAGGATGCGACAGAGGACGGAACACTCTTTCCCCCCGCATACGGGGCGCTTTTCTGCAAGCCGGTCATAGGACTGGTCACAAAAGCCGATATTGCTACGGATACACAGATAAGCAATGCAAGGACTTTCCTAAAGATGGCAGGGGCCAAAGTAATATTTGTCACAAGTGCGTTGACAGGAAAAGGCCTAGATGACTTTGTCTGCGAAATTTCTTATACGGAGGAAACAACGGATGAAAGACGATAAGCTTAATATCCTTATAGCCGATGATGAGCCTATTACCAGAATGGATTTGCGTGAACTTCTTCAGGAGTCCGGTTACAATGTTGTTGCAGAGGCAGGGGACGGTTTTGATGCAGTGGAAGCATGTAAGAAACACCACCCCGATCTTGTCTTGATGGATATTAAAATGCCATATCTCGACGGACTCTCGGCATCCAGGCTTATAATAGAGGAAAATCTTGCTGATGCGGTAGTACTGCTTACTGCTTATGGAGAAAAGGAATTTGTTGAAGAAGCAAAGGTCATCGGGATAAGCGGATATCTGGTAAAACCAATTAATGCAAAGTCTCTTATACCAACCATCGAACTGCTGTTCAAACACATACATGAAATCAAGAAGCTTAGGAGAGATATCAACGAGATATCCGAGCGTTTTGAAAACAGGACGATAATTGAAAGAGCGAAGGGACGTGTCATGGAGGAACTGTCCATGACAGAGGAAGAGGCTTACAGATACATAAAGAATCTCAGCTTGTGCAAATCGACCTCGATGCGTCATGTTGCCGATTTGATCCTTCAACAGACCAAGGTGGATACCAGATGCCGGAGGAAAGCACAGTAGCTCTTCTTTGTAAGGAATATACTGATCTCAGCGACCACGACATTTCTATTATCGAAGGAATGTCTGTCGTACTCAAGCCTCTTGCAAATCTCGAGGATGCAGATATTTTTATTGACTGCCCTTCGACGTCTGAGGACGCAATAGTTGTTGCAGAGGCAAAACCCGATTATGTGCCTTCGTCTTACAGAAACACAGTAGTAGGTCTTCTGGCTAAACCGCAAAATGAGCCGGCAGTTGCGCGCACACTTAAGCTCGGCATAGCGACTAAACAGATGAAAGCGATCACGCAAGAGAATACTCATGTCATCCAGACTGTGGAACCTATAAAAAACGAGGGACGGGTGATCGGTGTACTCATCCGGGAAAAAAGGGTTGATGAAGAGAGAGCACAGAGTGAACGCCTCCACTTTTCCCAGCAGAGCTATAACCGCATAGCAAGCGCAATAACTCATATGACGGAGGAACATAATTGGCTGACCGAGTGCATTGACGAAGCTCTGGTGATTGTAGACAAGGACGGGTATGTAGCTTATCGCAATTCGCTTGCCAGCAAGCTGTATAAAAAATTTGGCTATGTAAACGACATTCTGGGACAACCTTACCATAACATCATTCAGATCTGTCCTTCCGACACGGAAGATGATATTTCCGGACTTACGGAAGTTGAGGTAGGGCTTGGAAACAACTGTCTTGTAATAAGGCACGTGGATCTCTCTTCGCAGGGGATGGGGTTTGCTCTCATTATACGTGACATTACGGATAAGAAAGAACGAGAGAGGGAACTTATTCTAAAATCCGTTGCTATCCAGGAAATGCACCACAGGATCAAGAATAATCTCCAGACAATCGCCAGCCTGCTCCGTCTCCAGGTAAGAAGGGCAAATGACCCCGAAACACAGATGGTACTGCGCGAAAGCATGAGCCGGATACTGTCGATAGCAGTAACACATGAACTTCTTTCTCAGGTTGGGATCGACAGGGTCAACATAGGGGAAGTTATCATCAATATTACAAATAACGCTCTGCAATACTTTGAAGACAGCAACAGCAACGTGAACATCAGGATAGAAGTTACTCTCGAAGGAGATGACTTCCAGGCAGACGCGGATGTTTCAACATCAGTGGCTCTTGTAGTTAACGAATTGCTTCAGAATTCGATCGAGCATGCATTCCCGGGAAGGCATGTCGGAACGGTAAGGATCATAGTCTCAAAAGGCGATCTCTATTCCACGATCAAAGTGATCGACGACGGATGCGGGTTTGACTCGACGGAAACGAACCACCTTGGGCTTACTATTGTCAGGGCGCTTGTCAAAGATAAGCTTGGCGGAAATTTTAAAATAGATTCTAACAGACATGGTACATGTGCATCATTTGATTTTAAGGTAAGTTGAGATATTTTAAATTTTAAACACGTGTGAGTCCGCAACGTAAAGCCGCTCACAAGTGATCGGAGTGACGCAGCTCCGCTTCAGGGTGCAATTGCCCTTGCAGCGGAGCTGCGTTCGTATTTGGGAGGAATAATTTATGAGCAATGTCATTTCCAAACAGGTAATATCCAGCGTTGGTATAGATATAGGAACGACCACTACAAACGTGATCTTTAGCCAGCTGACCGTTGAAAACAGAGCGAGCAATTTTACTGTCCCGAGGATATCAATTGTGGACAAGCAGGTCGTTTACAAAAGTGACATATATTTTACTCCCTTACTTTCACCAACAGAGATAAACACCGAAGCAATTAAAAAAATTGTAAGTGAAGAGTACCGCAAGGCCGGAATGACCCCGCATATGGTGCACAGCGGTGCAGTAATAATCACAGGAGACATGGCAAGAAAGAAAAACGCAAACCAGGTTTTAAAGGCTTTATCCGATTCTTCCGGAGATTTTGTCGTAGCAATAGCAGGTCCGGGCCTGGAATCTGTACTGTCAGCAAGGGGTGCTGGAACAGATGTTGCTTCCAGAGAAAAAAGGTGCGTAATGGCTAATCTTGACATCGGAGGAGGTACAACGAACATTGCGGTATATGACAATGGGCGGCTGGCCGGTGTTACGTGTATTGACATCGGAGGAAGACTGATCCGCGTAGAAAAGGGCAGGATAGTGTCTGTCTTTCCAAAAATCAGACAGCTTGCAAGTGAAAATGGCATTTCTATTAATGCCGGCGATGCCGCAGACGAGGGACTGCTCCGTAGAACAGTGTCGATCATGGCAGATGTGCTCTCTCAGTCGATCGGACTGGCTCCTGCAGATAAGTCGATCGACTACATATATACAAACAACGGAAAAGGATTGCATGACATCCCGAAAATAGAAGCGCTGACTTTTTCCGGAGGTGTTGCCGACTGTATCTACAACGGCAGCCAGACATCCGGGGATGTCTACCGTTACGGTGATATAGGAGTGCTTCTGGGAGAGGCTGTCAGAAACAATAAATATTTTAAACAGGTCCAAACGATCGTTCCTGCAGAGACGATACGCGCAACAGTAGTCGGAGCGGGAGTCCACACGACAGAAATAAGCGGGAGCACGATCCTGTTCACCCAAGGCCTGCTTCCTATTAAAAACATCCCGATTCTGAGTATCGGCAAAACAGAGGAATCTTCAAGTGAAAAAATCATTGCATCGATTCGCTCTCAGATACCACTATACAAGCCCGAAGGCAAGCTGGAGCAGATAGCTATTGCTTTTGCAGGATACAACTATAACACTTTCTCAGACATCCAGTATCTGGCAAACGCGATAGCAGTTGGAGCAGAGGAGGTGATAAACGGTCAGTATCCGTTGATCCTGGTCGTGGAACACGATATTGGAAAAGCACTCGGGCATGCGTTAAATGTCAGGCTGAACCATAAGAAACCAATGGTATGCATTGACGGCATCAGGGCTTTGAGCGGCGATTACATCGATATCGGAGAACCGGTTTGCGGTGGGCATGTATTGCCTGTGGTGATCAAGACTTTGATCTTTAATTCTTGATCAGTGAAATTTCAATAGAGAGGTGAGAGGTCAGCATGAAGCTTAAGACAAAACTGTTCGGACATAGCTACGAGTTTAAATCCCTGCGCGAAGTGATGGCCAAAGCCAACGAAGAAAAGTCGGGAGACCGTCTCGCTGGCATTGGAGCTGAATCAGCAGAAGAAAGGGTCGCTGCGAAGGTCGTTCTCTCTCATGTCAATATGAATGAGCTTCGCAACACACCGGCAGTACCTTATGAGGATGATGAAGTTACCCGGGTCATTCAGGATGCTGTCAACGAAAAGATCTTCGATGGATTCAAGAACATGACGGTAGGCGAATTCAGAGAGTGGCTGCTCAGCGAAAAAACGGACACAGCTATGATAAGACGCGTGTCAAGAGGCCTAACAAGCGAGATGGTTGCAGCTGTCTGCAAACTTATGAGCAACCTGGACCTAATATACGCTGCGAAGAAGATGAGAGTTTCAGCGCACTGCAATACGACGATCGGCCTTCCGGGGACATTCTCATCAAGGCTTCAGCCGAACCATACCACGGACGATCCCAAGGGCATCATGGCTTCGGTAATGGAAGGATTCAGTCTCGGCTGCGGGGATGCTGTCCTTGGATTGAATCCGGTCGACGATTCAGTTGAAAATGTCGTTAGGATCCTAAATATGTTTGACGAATTCAAGCGTAAGTGGGAGATACCGACACAGATAAGCGTCCTGGCTCACGTGACGACACAGACAGACGCAGCGAACAAATTCAATGCCCCGATAGACCTTATGTTTCAGTCAATAGCCGGTTCTCAAAAAGGCAACGAGGCGTTCGGGATCACAACTCAGATGCTCGATGAAGGCCGGGATATGATGCTCCACAAAGGTACATCCACCGGACCAAACGTCATGTATTTTGAAACCGGACAGGGTGCGGAGCTGTCATCGGAATCCCACAACGGGTGGGACCAGGTGACTATGGAGGCGCGTTGCTACGGTTTTGCCAAACGTTACCAGCCGTATATCGTCAACACAGTCGTTGGTTTCATAGGACCTGAGTACCTTTACGATTCTAAACAGGTCATCCGTGCAGGCCTTGAAGATCATTTCATGGGCAAGCTTACGGGAATTCCGATGGGCTGTGACGCATGCTACACAAATCACATGAAAGCGGACCAGAACGACATAGAAAATCTTGCGACACTTCTGGTAGCAGCGGGATGCAACTATATCATGGGAGTTCCTCAGGGTGATGACTGCATGCTCATGTACCAGTGCACAGGATATCACGAAGCAGCAGCTCTGCGTGAGACATTCGGACTCCGTCCGATAAAAGAGTTTGACCAGTGGCTGGAAAAAATGGGTTTTTCCGAAAACGGGAAACTTACACCGCTTGCCGGGGATGCTTCAGTCTTCCTGAGCAAGTAAGAGAGGAGGCGAAAAGACTATGATTGAACAAAATGCACTCAGAGGGATAATCGAGCAGGTACTCAGCGAAATGAATATATCAGGCATGTCGGCACCGGTCAAACCGGCACCGCTGTGCAGAGCAGACTCCGGTTGCGAGGAAGGGTTCATTCCTGATGTTACGGAAGTGGACATCCGTAAACAGTATCTTGTTGAGAATCCGGTCAACAGGGACGCCTATTACGAACTTAAGCAATACGCTCCGTGCCGCCTTGGAATAGGCAAGGCCGGTGCACGCTATAAGACGGACCCTGTACTGCAGTTTCGCGCGGCTCACTCTGCAGCTCAGGATGCAGTCTTCTCTGTCGTTGATCAAGAATTTCTCGAAAAGATGGGGCTTTTCTCAGTAAGATCCCAGTGTGACAACAAAGACATATTTCTTACAAGACCGGATCTTGGCAGGAAGCTGAATGACGAAGCGGTAGAGACCATTAAGCAGAAATGTAAGAAAAACCCGACTGTCCAGATTTTTGTATCCGACGGACTAAGCTCGGCATCAGTCTCAGCTAATATTGCCGATTTGCTGCCGGCGATAATGCAGGGCCTTTCGAGCTACGGCATCGATGTCGGAACTCCCTTTTTCCTTGAGTACGGACGGGTAGGGGCTATGGATCATGTCACAGAGATCACAGGTGCGACAGTGACCTGCGTTCTCATTGGCGAACGTCCCGGGCTTATCACTGCAGAATCAATGTCCGCATACATTACATATAAGGGAACAGTCGGAATGCCTGAAGCACGACGCTCAGTCGTGTCAAATATCCACAAGGCTGGCACTCCTTCAGTTGAAGCGGGAGCTCACGTCGCAGAACTGATAAAGACGGTGCTCGACCGCAAAAGCTGCGGGACAGATCTGAAATTGTAGACAAACAGGAGGGATAGCCATGAAGAGAGACCCATTACCGGCCAAAGTACTTGCAACCAAAATAATACCCAACGTTGATCATGATCTCGCGAAATCACTTGGGCTCAAGCCGGAACAGAAATCGATAGCCCTGCTTACGGCCGACTGTGACGATGTCACATATACCGCATTGGACGAAGCCACGAAAGCGGCTGATGTTAAGGTGGTATATGCGAAGAGCTTCTACGGCGGAGCTGCAAACGCAAATACAAAGCTTGCCGGAGAGATAATCGGGATACTTGCCGGGCCAAACCCTGCCGAAGTCAAGAGCGGACTCGCGGCAGCAGTTAATATGATCGAGAATGTCGCACATTTTGTGTCAGCAAACGAGGATGATTCCATACCGTATTATGCTTTCTGCATATCACGCACAGGTTCATACCTCTCAGAAAGTGCAGGCGTGCCCGAAGGAGAAGCCCTTGCATACCTGATCGCCCCCCCGCTCGAAGCCCTCTATGGTGTAGATGCTGCACTGAAAGCGGCAGATGTCACCATGTGTGTTCTTTATAGTCCCCCGTCAGAGACGAACTTCGGAGGCGCACTTCTCACCGGCAGCCAGTCAGCCTGTAAGTCGGCATGCGAAGCTTTTGCGGCAGCCGTCGAGTTTGTCGCGGAAAACCCAAGACAGTAGGAGAACGCATGGTCGGTCATGAAGCGTATGCAGAGGGAGGGGGGATAAAATGCAAGCCCTTGGCATGATTGAAGTCCACGGATACCTGGCGGCTGTAGAAGCTCTGGATAGCGCACTCAAAGCTGCAAATGTGCACAGGTTGGGCGTAACTCTGGTTACCGGTGGATTGGTATCTGTCTTAGTCACCGGTGATGTCGGTGCAGTAAAGGCAGCAATAGATGCTGCTGTTGCTGCGGTAGGCCAGTTTTGCGAAGTCGTATCGGTGCATGTGATCCCGCATCCTGACGAATCGGTTTACCGAATGATAGATATTTCTGTGCCGATTTGTAACGATCCGGCCGCGCCAAAATCTTGCTGCTTTGTCGAAGAACAGAAAGATGAAACGAAGAAGGACGAGCTTGTCATCGACGAACAGAATAATGCAGAGGATGAGCATGAAGACATTTCTGGTACTGAAGAAACCGGTTGGCAAGGATCTGTTCATGCAGGTGAACCTGCACAAACTTCAGAAACGGCCCCTGCCGAACAGGAAGATGTCAATACGGACACCGGATTTGAGGAGATGTCATTGACCAGGCTGCGTAAGCTTGCTGTTGATATTGGCATTAAGGGAATGACAAGCAAAGAGATCCGGCGCGCAAAAAGGGATGTCCTGATAGCTGCCATTAAAGAACAAGGAAGACAGGGGGAGTAGCATATGCAGTTGTATGACAAAGACCTTCTGTCGGTTCAGGAGGTACGCCAGCTCGTAAGTGCTGCGAAGGCAGCGCAGCAGGAGCTTTTAGGCAAGAGTCAGGAATATGTTGACAGGATCGTTAAGTCTATTGCAGATGCCGGAGTCCGTAATTCTGAACGATTAGGCAAAATGGCCTGTGAAGAGACCGGTTTCGGAGTTCCTGCCGACAAGGCGATCAAGAATGTATTCGCCAGCCGTGGTGTTTATGAGTACATCAAAAACATGAAGACTATCGGTGAGATAGAAAGAAATGAAGAACTGGGTGTAACGACTCTGGCTGTTCCAATGGGGGTCATCGCCGGACTTATCCCTTCAACAAATCCGACTTCGACCGCACTTTACAAGGCAGAGATCTCTATAAAATCAGGGAATGCAATAGTTTTTTCCCCGCACCCGTCGGCGCAGCGCTGCATACTTGAAACAGTCAAGGTCATACGTCAGGCGATCGCGGAAACAGGGGCTAATGAGAACCTTGTCGGATGCATAACCATCCCTACTTTGCAGGCGACAGAGGTACTCATGCGCCACCACGATACTGCCATGATCCTTGCGACAGGAGGAGCAGCAATGGTCAGAGCCGCCTATTCTTCAGGAACTCCGGCGATCGGCGTAGGTCCGGGCAACGGACCGGCTTACATTGAACGGACAGCGGATTTAAAAGCTGCCGTGAAACGCATTCTTGATTCGAAGACGTTCGACAACGGTACTATATGTTCTTCAGAACAGTCTGTGATATGCGATGACGACATGGTGGAAACCGTCCGGTCCGAGATGACCAGTCAGGGAGCTTACTTCCTTAACGACGAAGAGAGAGAAAAACTTGGCGGGTTTATCCTTCGGTGCGACGGCAGCATGAATCCCCAGATCGTAGGACGGGACGTATCTGTTATTGCAGATCTAGCAGAGATAAACGTCCCGCAAGGGACTAGAGTCCTGGTGGCAAAAGAGACAGGAGTAGGACGCGGGCATCCTTTCTCAAACGAAAAGCTTGCGCCCATACTTGCTTTCTTCAGTGCTGCCAACTATGAAAAAGTCTGTGCTATGTGCTGTGAGATACTCCACTACGAAGGCGCAGGACATACTTTTTCCATCCATACGCAAAATGGAGAAATGATCAAATATTTTGCTGAACGCGTACCCGCATCACGTATTGTAGTAAATACCCTGAGCGCTTTGGGAGGGATCGGAGCGTCTACAGGCCTGATGCCCTCTCTGACGCTTGGATGCGGCGCAGAAGGCGGAAGTGCGACCTCAGATAATGTAGGTCCTATGAACCTTCTAAACAAACGTTTTATTGCGGCAGGAAAACTTGAGATCGAAGCGATCAGGGATTCTGCCAGGAGATCCATAGACGGCAGCTGCTCATTGGATGTTTCCGACATTGATGTGAGCGCCATAGTTAAAAAGATTCTTGAAAAAGTCAATGCTGCATAAAAGACAGAGGAGGAATGGACAATGGCAGAGCTTCAGGCACTGGGGATGGTCGAAACAAAGGGGCTTGTGGCATCGATAGAAGCTTCCGATGCTATGGTCAAAGCAGCTAATGTAAAACTGATCGGCAAAGTTCATGTGGGAGGAGGACTTGTTACAGTAATGGTGCGCGGTGATGTCGGAGCTGTAAAGGCAGCTACTGACGCAGGTGCCGCTGCGGCAGAAAGGGTCGGTCAGCTTATCTCCGTGCATGTAATACCGCGTCCGCATGAAGAAGTTGAGTTCATACTTCCAAAACTTCACGACTAGATCAGTGATCGAGATGGAAAGGAGAAGACAAAAATGTCAAACAACCAGCAGGCACTCGGAATGGTCGAAACAAAGGGGCTCGTAGCTTCTATTGAAGCATCAGATGCAATGGTAAAGGCAGCAAACGTGACCCTTATAGGAAAAGTACACGTAGGTGGGGGGCTTGTAACAGTAATGGTGCGCGGTGATGTCGGGGCAGTCAAGGCAGCTACTGATGCAGGCGCAGCTGCAGCAGAGAGAGTCGGCGAACTTATCTCCGTACATGTTATACCGCGTCCGCACGAGGAAGTTGAATCGATCCTTCCAAGCCCGGAGAAGTAATGTTGAGTAAACCCTGATAGGGGGGAGCAAATATGAAGGTCATCACAGAAGCCATTCTGCGAGATGAATTGCGTGCTGTACAACCGGAATCTTACAAAGTCCCCGAGGGGAAGATGCTCTCCCCTGCTGCACGCGAATACCTTCAGCAGCGCAAGATAAAAATTGACCTTACTGCTATGAAACTAAGGTATAACCCGGTCCCAGAAGCGAACGAAGCATCGGAAAAAACAAAAGCAGCCACCGTGCCGTCCGGTCACTCTGAGATCACGGACCATGGTTGTGCAGGCAGATTCACTGATTTTGAAACAGGCGCTTATTATAATGAAAAGCCGGAGTACATGACGCACCTCCATGGAAGTGAACTTGTACCGAAGGACCATCCAAGGATAGTCTTCCGTGGAAAACTTGACAGTACACAGGCGTTGGCTGTACTCGACCAGGCTGTCATAAAGGAATCCGGCGGCAGCACGAATCTCATTAAAGATATCGGGGAGATACTTAGTGTAATGCGCAATATAATGCGCTGCGAGGTAACGAACGAACCGTTCCTGAACGACAGCGTTCTTGGCCTCACTTACGCTGAACTTCGCGCCCGTTCGCACGATCCGATGAAATATTATTCAATAAAGCAGATGGTGCTGCCGGATCACACGCTTGGAAAGGAATATGCTCTTCTAAACCAGCTTAGGACTTCGATTCGTGAAGTGGAAGTATCGGCTGCGGCGGCTTTCAAGATCAAAGGCGGATACGAACGCAAGGATATCATAGAAGGGCTGAACAGGCTCTCAAGTGCAATACACGTAATGATGTGCATGTATCTGGCTGGTGACTATCAGACAATGTAAAGGAGTGAGCACACGAATGCCCGACATAGTATCACTAGTTCTTAAGGCGATAAACAGTGCAGCTCTTGTACAGGTAGAAGTCTCAGCCAGACATGTTCATCTTGCCGCAGAGGATGTTGAGGCTCTCTTTGGAAAAGGTGAGGGGCTGACGCCGGCAAAGCAACTCTCTCAGCCGGGAGAGTACCTGTCAGAAGAACGTGTATGCCTGATCGGTCCAAAGGGGAGGCTGGACAACATTGCTGTTCTCGGTCCTGTCCGTTCGAGGACGCAAATAGAGCTTTCAAGGAGCGATGCGATCGCGATAGGAGTACCGGCTCCGCTCCGTGAATCGGGAGATCTGGACGGATCCGCACAAGTTACGATTGAAGGTCCGAAAGGCAGCATAACGGCTTTGCATGGAGCAATTGTAGCCCAAAGACATGTACATGTTCCCCCTGATGTCGCAGAGATCCACGGATTTCACGACAAGGAACGTGTCAGCGTACAGTTATATACTGACAGGCCCGTCATTCTGCAGGATGTTATTTTAAGGGTGGGCGACAACTATCGCTATAAGATGCATATTGATTTTGACGAGGCAAACGCGGCAGGGGTAAGCGGCTTCACTCTTGGCAGGATATTAAGGTAACGGGGGGGGGGAAAAACGTCAGATGCCAGATCTCGAAAGGATCAACACCTATATGAAAAGGGTGGCAGAGTCCGGGAAAAAAACCTTTAAGCCGGCAGAACCGGTATATAAGTGCGGACTAGATCTTGGAACCGCTTATATAGTGCTTGTGGTGCTGGATAAGGATGATAACCCGGTAGTATGTGAAGAACAGGCAGCTGATGTGCTCAGAGACGGAGTTGTCGTGGATTATGCAGGGGCGCTGAAGGTCGTAAAGGAATTGAAGACACGTGCGGAAAAGCGCCTGGGAGACGAACTTGTAAACTGTGCCATAGCAATGCCTGCAGGCACCTTGAGCAGTGTTCGCACACATCGATATGTGGCGGAAGGAGCAGGTTTTGAAGTGACAAATATTTTGGACGAACCCTCCGCTGCCAATTCAATATACTGCATCAGCAATGGAGCCGTGGTGGACATTGGCGGAGGAACAACAGGCCTCGCCGTACTTAATGACGGAGTCGTTACCGAAATATACGACGAACCCACCGGAGGCATACACCTGACGCTCGTTATCGCAGGCAACTATCATATCCCGTTACCTGAAGCCGAAAAGTTAAAGACAGACTTCTCACGTCACAGGGAAATGCTGCCGGTCGTTAAAGCTGTCATGGAAAAAATGGCGACGATAGTGATGAAGCATATCGACAGGCAGGCGACAGAGGCGATCTATTTATGCGGGGGGACAAGCTGCTTTACGGACATAGAAACAGTTTTTGAAAACGTTACCGGCATCAGGACAGTCAAAACGGCTTATCCGCTCCTTGTGACACCTGCGGGGATTGCTGTCAACTGCAAAGTTTGAACCGAATGGAGGTAGAGAGTATGGACTACGAGTCTTTAGTCAGTGAGATTCTGTCCCGTGTAATCGCCAGGATAATGGAGACGGAAGCGGCTTCTGCGAAGGAAAACAAATGTTCTGCTGCGGAAGCGCCCGGGGCCATCTCAGAGACGGAGCAGGTGCAATGCAAAGAAAAGATGTTTGATAAAAGAGTCATTACCGAAAAGGACATGTATAAGTGCAGAAACGAGGGCTATAACTGCATATGTATTGCTTCAAACACGATAATGACTGATCTTGCCAAAGAATACGCGGAGAAAAACGGGATCAAAGTGATCAAAGCCTGAACAGATATTGAGAGGTGTAGGGCATGAAGATAGCAAAAGTAATAGGCAATATCTGGGCGACGCGAAAGGAGGAGAGGCTTTCCGGTTTTAAGCTGCTCATACTGCAGCCGATCAACATAATTGACGGCTCTGTTGATGAAGTGCCCATAGTTGCAACAGATATGATCGGTGCAGGAATAGGGGAGACCATTATTTACGTGAGTGGCAGCTCGGCAAGAAGCGCGACTGGGAATATGTCAAATCCGATAGATGCTTCTGTCATAGCGATCGTAGAAGGCAGCGAGATAGAGACGGAATGTCTCTGAAAGAGGGTTCATGGTGATGGACTTTATTGAGACCGTAAAAGCTGCGGGTGTTGTCGGTGCAGGAGGCGCAGGTTTTCCTACCCATATAAAGCTGGATTCACAGGTAGAGTATCTCATCATCAACGCAGCAGAATGCGAGCCGCTGTCAGAGGCAGACAAGTATCTGTGTCGCAATGAGGCCGAGGGGATTATCCATGCGATAATAAATACTGCAGAACACCTGGGTGCGCATAAAAAAATAATAGCACTTAAGGGGCAGTATGAGGCCGAGACAGAAGCTCTGTCTTCAGCTGTACTGACGGCCGGAACTGATGTGGAGATAGTGCGGATGCCTACCTTCTATCCTGCAGGGGATGAACAGATAATGGTGCACTACGTGACTGGGAGGGTCGTACCAGAGCGCGGTTTGCCGCTTGATGTCTGTACGGTTGTTGACAACGTAGGGACGATGCTGAATATCCATAATGCTCTTGAAGGTATCCCTGTGATGGAGAAAATACTCTCTGTTACAGGAGAGATCAAGGCGCCGGTCATACTCAAAGTCCCTGTAGGCACGTTTGTTGCAGACTGCATCCGTGAGGCTGCGCCACTGGTTCAGGACTATGCTGTCATAGTCGGCGGCCCCATGATGGGCAAAATCATTGACGATCCCCTAGCGATTTCAAGGGCCGTAGTGACGAAAACTACCGGGAACATCATCGTACTGCCGCGAGATCATTATCTTGTCAGGCGCTCCGGACTGTCGCTTGAAAGGATCAAGCATCAGAGCAGGAGCGCCTGTATCCAGTGCCGCATGTGTACCGACCTGTGTCCGCGCTATCTTTTGGGACATGAAATAAGACCGCATCTCGTTATGCGCAACCTGTGGCGTGAATCTTTGATAATTGACAAAGATGAATATGTTCGCTGTTTCGGAGATTCGCTTAACTGCTGTGACTGCGGTGTTTGTGACTTGTACTCATGTCCGATGGGACTTTCACCAAGGAAAGTCAATGACTATTTTAAACAACAAATAAGCTTGAAAGGCTATAAAAAAGGGCGTAATTTGGCCCCTGTGGCACTGAAAGCCATTGATCACAGCCGTATACCTACCGGACGCCTGGCGGCACGTATCGGCATTTCTTCATGGTATGGGCAGCATGCGGCTGACAGTTGTATTGAATTTGTGCCCGAAAAAATATTTGTCCCCTTTCAGCAACACCTCGGTAAACCCGCAATAGTTCAAGTTGCAGCCGGCGACAAAGTGGAAAAAGGTCAGCTCATAGCTTCGGCACAGCAGGGCGTATCAGCCAACATCCACTGCGGAGTATGCGGGGTCGTCCGCGAGGTTACCGATGACGGCGTGCATATTGATTTGATCAAGTGGGGTGACAGCAGATGAAAAATGCATTGGGAATGATAGAACTTGGAAGCATCGCGCGTGGGATCGAATCATGTGACTGTATGCTCAAGGCTGCAAAAGTTGAATTGCTGCGAGCGACTTCATTTTGCCCCGGCAAATACATGGTAATAATCGCAGGGGATACTGACGGCGTGACATCGTCGATCAAGGCGGGCAAGATATGTGCGGCAGAATGCCTCATAGACACCCTGCTTATTCCAAATATCCATCCTCAAGTCATTCCAGCTGTCTCTCTAACCTCACAGATCACGGAGTTCAAGGCCGTTGGAGTGCTTGAATTCTATTCTGTGGCATCGGCCATAATTGCAGCAGATACTGCCGCGAAGGCGGCAAACATTACACTGATCGAAGTCCGTGTGGGATTTGCAATAGGCGGCAAGGGATTCGTCACATTGACCGGCGATGTAGGTTCAGTGCGCGCGGCAGTCGATGCCGCAAGCAAGTGTACAGAACTTCTGGTCGGCACTTCTGTGATACCTCATCCCGACCCGCGAGTTCTGAGTTCACTGCTATGAAACAGCACTTATAACTAGGAGGCGATTTGGATGTTTCAGGAGTTGATCGATAATATTACTAACACCGGAGTCTTTACGGAAAGTTTAAGCGGCTGGGTAACTAACCTCTCTGTCAACACTGTAATCATATTTATCATGATGATTTTTATGATCGTTGGAGCGGTCGATAAGATCCGCGGCAATAAATTGGGATACGGTGAAGAATTTGACAACGGATTCAACGCTATGGGGCCCCTTGCGATCGCAATGGCCGGAGTCGTGGCGGCAGCGCCTGTTCTTGCAATAATTCTTAAACCGTTCATCGTGCCTATTTACAATATGGTGGGAGCAGACGCATCCATGTTTGCCACAACTTTGCTTGCGTGTGACATGGGGGGATATCCGCTTGCCATGAAACTTGCGTCGAACGAATCAGTAGGCAACTTTGCAGGGCTTATTCTTGGAACGATGATGGGGCCGACCATTGTGTTCACGATCCCTGTCGCGCTCTCCATCATAAAGCCTGAAGACCGCCCGTACCTTGGTGCCGGCATACTTGCAGGACTTATTACGGTTCCGATCGGGTGCATAGCAGGCGGTCTTGTTATGAATATGACTCCCTATAAGATCGCATTGGGCACGGTCCTTGTCAATCTCATTCCGGTCATTATCATTGCCGGGCTGATTTGTATCGGTCTTTGGGTGATCCCTGACACCATGATCCGCGGATTCAATAAATTTGGAACAGCTGTTACCATACTTATCACGATATTCACAGCCATCGCTGTATTTGAATACCTGACGGGGATCCGTTTCCCTCTGTTCGATATTATGGTAGATCCGGAAAAGAACGATGGAGTTGTTCCTCTTGAATCAGGTCTCCTCATATGCGGACAAATCGCCATCGTCCTGATCGGAGCTTTCCCGATGGTCAAGTGGATAACGAGGACCTTTGGCAAAGCGCTTGAGAAGGTCGGAAGCGCGCTGGGAATGAATGAAGTTGCATCTGCCGGAATGGTTGCCAATCTTGCAAACAACATCGCAATGTTCAACATAATGGATCAGATGGATCCGAAAGGCAAACTGCTGAATGTTGCGTTTGCTGTCTCGGCAGCTTTTGTCTTTGGTGACCACCTTGGCTTTACCGCAGGCGTCAACAAGGAAATGATCTTCCCTGTCATCGTTGGCAAACTTGTTGCCGGCGTTACTGCTCTCATCCTTGCAAATATTCTGTCGCCCAAACTTCTGTCTAAGATAAAGACCGGTGACAAAGCGTAAAAATTTGCAGATCAGGGAATAGAGGAGTGAGAATGAATGAACGTGAGCGAAGACATTATACGCAAAATAGTTACTGAAGTCGTAAAAGAGGCTTTGGGCATCCCAAAAGAAGACTTCGTCAAAGTGCGCGATCAAAGCGGAGTAATGATGATCAAAACAGACACTGTCAAATGTGAACCTTTTGAAACTGAAGGTGTCTCGCTTAAAGATATAACTACACTTGAGGAGGCTCCCAGGATCGGTGCCGGCATAATGGAACTCGACCATTCCAGCCTTGAATGGACTCTCAGATATGACGAATATGACCTTGTGCTGGAAGGCACTCTGGAGATCAATATCGATGGCCGCCTGATATCCGGGGGACCGGGAGACATCATCTACATACCGAAGGATTCCCATATCCACTTCCGGACTCCCTGTAAGGCGAGGTTCGCTTACTTCGTCTATCCCGCAAACTGGTCACAGCAATGACCCATATCTGAGCGTGTTGTCAATCGATGCTTTTATGTTTTTTAAGATGGCACGTGTTTTGTGAATAACATTAAATACCTCCTATAGTCAGATGATAAGCCCCTGACTATAGGAGGTATTGTATTTAATCTTTTTACGCCATGGAATATATGCGGCTTATTAAATTGTCGACAAGATCATTTGCCCCGTACGGCCTGAGGTCTTCACGGATCCTCTCTATTATTTTTTCTTTTTTGATCGTAGCCACAGATACCGGAAAATTCAGGTCGCAGCCCCAGGTCAGCTGTATCAGCCTGTAATCCTGAAGGGAGCGGGCATTTGAATAGGACCCTGAGCCCGTTGCCTTTATTTCTTCCACAAGATCAGGTGAAAGTCCTTCCGCCATCCGGTGTCTTGGGAGCATTTCAAATATCGTTCCTTTGTCGATACGTTCCTCTACCATCCTGTAGATGTCGATTTTATCTGCATCCCTGACCATGCACGACCACTTATAAGGGCCTAGCTTCAGTCCGGTGGGTACTGTTTTCTTGTTGTGGAACTTAACAGCCGATATGAGATTTTCCCTGCAATTTTCAGGGATGCCATCCCAGTTAAATTCTTTTGAGATTATTTCGGCACCCAGGTCTCCATGGTCAACGCTGATGCTGTCGAAAAAGGTGCTGTATTTACTGTATTGAGGAAATCTTCCCACGTCATGCAGAAGACCTGCAGTATGTGCCAGACAGCTGTCTCCATACTCGTCCCATCCCATTGAATCAGCTATTTCAGAGCATATTTCAGAAACCCTTTTGCTGTGTTTGAGCTTGAGGTCAAGCATAGGGTGGAGCATACCTTCTGTCTTATAACTATCTGTGAAGACTTTGAACCATTC
>JAJFTP010000049.1 GCA_021372895.1 Synergistaceae bacterium | reverse complement strand
GGAGCAAAATTTATTACAATGCATACCTGAAACTGATATATTTTAATAATACCATAAACAGGCAAATGAGTCTTTCAGATTGACAACGGCGGAAAGAAAATCACTTTCAGCGTTTTAAGAACGCAAAGAGACAAAAATTTTGTTTAAATATTTATGGTCCCTTCTTAAAATAATAACTAAGGGATCGCGGCAGACACCTTATTCAAATGCAATGAGCGCGGCTTTGTTCCTGAAGAACAGCGAAAGGAATGATTGTAATCATGAAGGAAAAAATTGAAAGAGAACAGGAGAATGTTTTTCGCAGTTTTTTAAAGAGAAAGAATATTGAATGCTCAACTCAGCGTTATGCTATCGATGGATTTGGCGCAATGGCACAAGGTCTGTTCGCATCGCTCCTTATTGGGACAATTTTTAATACAATTGGTACCCAGACAGGATGGGCCATTTTCAATACCATGGGCGGGTATGCAATAGCCGGAACTGGGGCAGCAATGGCCATATCTATTGCGGTTGCGCTTAAATCTCCCCCGTTCGTAATCTTTACTCTTGCAGGCGTCGGCCTTGCGGCAAACAAACTGGGAGGGGCAGGCGGCCCTCTGGCTGTCTATTTTATTACAGTTATTGCTGCCGAAGCCGGCAAGGCTGTTTCAAAGGAGACAAAGATCGACCTTCTCGTCACCCCGACAGTAACACTTGCTGTCGGTATTCTGCTTGCCTTGTGGTTGGCACCTCCTATCGGAGCAACCGCAAGCAAGATAGGCGATCTTATTATGTGGGCTACAGACCTTCAGCCCTTTATGATGGGCATACTTGTCTCTGTAATAGTCGGAATTGTGCTGACTCTGCCGATAAGCTCCGCTGCCATATGCGCCGCCCTTTCCCTGGTCGGTCTGGCGGGCGGCGCTGCTGTCGCAGGATGCTGTGCTCACATGGTCGGCTTTGCCGTTATGTCATATCCTGAAAACAAGATGGGAGGGCTTGTGGCACAGGGCATAGGAACTTCGATGCTCCAGGTTCCGAACCTTGTAAAAAATCCCCGCTGCTGGCTTCCGCCTATTATTACTTCCGCAATTACCGGCCCGCTTGCAACCTGTGTCTTTAAGCTGAATATGAATGGCGCCCCCATATCTTCCGGAATGGGGACATGCGGTTTTGTCGGGCCTATCGGCGTTATAAGCGGCTGGTACGCACCTGTTGAGAAGGCGATTGAAATAGGCGGAACAGCAATCGCTCCCGGCCCTATGGACTGGCTCGGCCTTCTGCTTATCTGCTTTGTCCTGCCGGCATTGCTGACATGGCTTATCGCAATACCATTCCGTAAAACAGGATGGATCAAATACGGCGACCTAAAAATTGATTGTTAGTATATCTATGGCAGACACAGTATTTATAATAATCAAAGAGACCTTCGGGCCTCTTTGATTATGCCATTTATTCGATAAGGAGTATAATTTTAATGCATCCTGAATTGTTTCTCTGTATGTTTTTTTCGCTCTCAATGACACACTGTCTTTTACAGCCATTTAACTGTTGCTGTAAAAACAGCTCATAAAAAGCAGTCCATCTCTAATATATCTGTCTGATGGAGGTAGCCACATGGCTCACAACCACACACACGGGTCAGCTTATTCCAGGCTGACTGAAAGGCTGAACAGGTTTCCACAGGGAGCTCCAGCGTCAAAACTTCTCTTTGATATTTTAAAAATACTCATGACGGAGAAAGAGGCCGGACTGATGGCGCAGCTTCCGATAAAGCCGTTCAGCATGAAACAGGCGGCGGAGATATGGAAGCTTTCCGAGGCAGAGGCTCAGAAGGTGCTTGACGAGCTTGCGGACCGTGCGATCCTCGTCGACATAGAGCAGAACGGCGAACAGATCTACGCAGTTCCGCCCCCGATGGCCGGCTTTTTTGAATTCTCTCTTATGCGCGTCCGGGAAGATATCGACCAGAAAACACTCAGCGAACTTTTTTACCAGTACATTACAGTTGAGGAAGATTTTATGCGGGATCTTGTATGCAGCGGAGATATACAGATGGGGCGCATTTTCCCGCAGGAACCGCAGATTCCCGATGAATATACCCTGCACGTACTCGACTATGAACGTGCTACAAACGTCATAGAGACTGCGTCCCATATCGGGATAAGCATGTGCTATTGCCGGCACAAGGCGCTGCATGCGGGAACTGCCTGCGACGCACCTATGGATATATGCATGACGTTCAACACGACTGCGGCTACGCTTATCAAGCACGGACACGCAAGGCAGGTGGACAGAGCTGAATGCATAGATCTGCTGCAGCAGGCATATGAACACAACCTCGTGCAGTTCGGCGAAAACGTCCGCAGGCAGGTAAACTTCATCTGCAACTGCTGCTCCTGCTGCTGCGAGGCACTGCTCGCAATAAAGCGCTTCGGGGTAGCCCAGACTATATGCTCAAACTTTATAACGCACGCAGATCATGAAGCATGCATAGGCTGCGGCAAGTGTGCAAAAATATGCCCTGTAGATGCAATAGAGATGACCTCTGAAGAGGGCGCAAGAAAGGCGAATGTGACACCTGAAAAGTGCATCGGCTGCGGAGTCTGCATCAAGCACTGCCCTTCAAAGGCCCTGATCCTTGAACCCAGACCGAACAGAATGATAACGCCGCTGGATACCGTGCACAGGGTCGTAGCCATGGCAACCGAACGCGGGGTCCTGCAGGAGCTCATCTTTGACAATAAAGTACTGTTCAGCCACAGGCTCCTGGCCGGCGTCCTCGGAGCAATACTGAAAATGCCTGGCGTACCTCGCTCTCTTGCACGGGCGCAGCTGAAATCCAGATACCTTGAAGCACTTATTACTAAGTTCGGATGTAAGGAGATTGCAAAGCAGCAGTAAAGAGATTGCACATCGGCGGCATGTCCATTGATCCCCTGATTTTTATAACCGCCATACTATTGTTATACAGTCGTTAAACAGACCAACACTAAACAGAGGAGTGACTTGTCATGTCAAAGAAAATGGTAGCTCTCGTCAAGGAAAAACCGGCAGTGGGGCTGTGGATGCGCGAAGTGGATATGCCGAAAGTTGGTCCAAACGACGTACTCATCAAGATAAAGAAAACGTCGATATGCGGCACTGACCTTCACATCTACAACTGGAATGAATGGTCGCAAAAGACCATCAAGACGCCTATGACCATCGGCCATGAGTTCGTAGGAGAAATAGTCCAGCTAGGAAGCCACGTCGGCGGCTGGAAAATCGGGGAACGTGTCTCCGGTGAAGGCCATATAGTATGCGGAACATGCCGCAACTGCCTGGCAGGGCGCAGACATTACTGTCCGAACACCATAGGCGTCGGGGTCAACCGTGACGGCGCATTCGCCCAATACCTTTCAATACCGACCACAAACGTATGGCGCTGTGCACCTGAGATATCAGACGATGTAGTCTCGTGCTTCGACCCCCTCGGAAACGCGACGCACACGGCGCTGCAGTTTGACCTCATAGGGGAGGATGTCCTGATAACAGGGGCCGGACCAATAGGTATGATGGCCACAGCCATATGCAGGCACGTCGGAGCACGCAACATAGTCATCAGTGATCTTAACGGGTACAGGCTGAACCTCGCTAAGAAAATGGGCGCAACCAGGACTGTCGACGCTAAGAATGAAAATCTGAAAGACGTCATGAAGGAACTCGGAATGAAAGAGGGCTTTGACGTTGGACTTGAGATGTCGGGCAGCCCTCATGCCTTATCAGACATGGTCGACAGCATGTACAACGGCGGCCACATTGCACTGCTGGGGCTTCTAGAAGCTGGTGCCGTGATAGACTGGGACAAGGTCATTTTCCATGGGCTGACGCTCAAGGGGGTATACGGGCGCCAGATGTACGAGACATGGTACAAGATGACAACGATGCTCCAGAGCGGACTTGATATAAACCAGGTCATAACGCACCGCTTTGACGTCAGGGACTTTGAGGAGGGCTTCAAGGTCATGAACAGCGGACAGTCGGGCAAAGTCATCCTTGACTGGCAGAATCTATAGCGGGGGGCTGTCATATGAAGAGCGCTTTCGGCATAATAACCAAGACTATCGAAGATATAAAAGAACAGGGACTGTATAAATCAGAGCGAATAATCACAACTCCGCAGAGGGACATAATCGACACAACGGTCAGGAATGGCGTGATCAACATGTGCGCCAACAACTACCTCGGTCTCGCGGACAACCCGCGCATCATAAAAGCC
This sequence comes from Synergistaceae bacterium, assembly GCA_021372895.1. Classification (NCBI taxonomy): domain Bacteria; kingdom Thermotogati; phylum Synergistota; class Synergistia; order Synergistales; family Synergistaceae; species Synergistaceae bacterium. The sequence goes on along the minus strand of JAJFTP010000049.1, from coordinate 904 downwards.
GCTAAAGACGCTTACGACAGATGGGGCTACGGACTCGCTTCCGTGCGTTTCATCTGCGGAACACAGCAGGTACACAAGGACCTGGAGAAGGCCATAAGCGGCTTTCTGGACATGGAGGACACAATACTCTATTCCTCCTGCTTTGACGCAAACGGCGGCCTCTTTGAGCCTCTTCTCGGCGAAAACGACGCGATCATAAGCGATGAACTGAACCATGCAAGCATTATCGACGGCATACGTCTATGTAAGGCCAAAAAATTCCGTTACAAAAACAGCGACATGGAAGACCTCCGCGCACAACTTATCGCGGCAGGGGACGCTCCGATAAAGATCATTGCTACCGACGGGGTCTTCTCTATGGACGGCTACATCGCGGACCTGAAGGCTATATGCAACCTGGCAGAAGAATTTGACGCGCTTGTCATGGTAGATGACAGCCACGCGGTCGGCTTCATGGGTAAAAGAGGCAGGGGCACACATGAATTCTGCGGCGTCATGGGACGGGTCGACATAATAACAGGCACGCTGGGCAAGGCCCTCGGAGGTGCTTCAGGCGGATACGTCAGCTCGAAAAAAGAAATAGTCGAACTGCTCCGCCAGCGCAGCAGACCGTATCTCTTCTCCAACACCCTTGCGCCTGCAATTGCTGGCGCTTCTCTAGAAGTGATTAAAATGCTTGAAGAATCAACGGAATTCCGCAACCGCGTCCACGAAAACACTGCTTACTTCAGGGAAAAAATGGAAAAACTCGGCTTTGACATCCTGCCAGGCACTCATCCGATAGTCCCGATAATGCTCTATGACTCAAAGGCGGCAGCCGAATTCGCAACGAGGCTCTTAGAAAAAGGTATCTATGTCACCGGTTTCTTCTACCCTGTCGTGCCAAAGGGCAAAGCACGCATAC